>CAKMNE010000143.1 GCA_927798505.1 uncultured Bacteroidales bacterium | reverse complement strand
GGAAAGGCTGTTCCATACTCTGGTGCATTCCGGGTAGCTCACTGGCGTGCCTGCAATCTTGCCGGCTATCCTCTCCTTCTCCGGTACTTTCAGGGAGGTCCACCAATTGTCAAGTTTAGTCATAACCCTCAAAGTTAGCAATTATCGGGGAGTTTTGTAAACTTTACTCTACTATATGACAGAACGGGTCCCGGAACAGCAACTGGCATATTCCGGGACCCGTGCCGAATCATTGTTCCGTCACTGGCCTATCGTGCACTCAACGTCGGTTTTCCTGTTCCTCTGGAGCGGCACGTTTTCCTTGCGTAAGGTATAGGTGCTGCTTCCGCTGAGGGTGACGGACACTGCTGAATCCTTCATCTTGTCGGCCGGGGCGAAGAGGTATGCATATGCCATGGTGTCCATTCCGCTGACAAGCTGAGGAAGGGCTGAGCAGGAAGATGAGGCGAAGCTGACTTCGCTCCTTTCGGAGGTGACGTCGTAGCTCATGAAGTTGAATGCCACCGGGACGTTGGACATGGTGATGCCGCAGGTCTCGGCGTCTACAGGCAGGGCCTTGGTCATCACGTTGACCTTGGCAAGGGCGTGCCAGAGTATGACGCTGACTCCCGGAACTCCTCCCCTGACCGGCGATACCGCAAAGAATGCGTCGGATCTCGGGTCGTTTGCCACGCAACGGGTGGTGTTCATAGTGACCGTGGCGCTTTCAGGGTCCAGGATGAATCTTTCCTCTTCGGATCCCTGAGGCCTGCAGTCAGCCCAGAATATGATCGAATAGAGGTTTTCATTGGTCAAGCTGAGTTTCAGATCCGCCGTTCCGTCAGGCCTTATGGTGGTCTCCCCTGTCATCTCGTCGCGGAGTGTCCAGGTCTTTCCGGTGGATTCATATACGAAGTAGCGGACGCGGTCGACCTGTACGTCAGAATCGGTTACGCCGCTGGAAGGTTCTGCAAGTGTGATGTTTACGGCACATTCGAGCTGTGTCGTGTCGATTTCGTCCCAGCTGCATGCTGTGAATGAAAGTACGAGTGCGAGCGCTGCGCACGCCTTGGAAAGAGAGATAGTGGTGTTCATAACTTTGCCCCGGGCATTTTCCGGGCTCCTTGCAACCTCAGAGATACATTCAAACCGCTGTGGCCGTCTTTGGTGGAGATTACCGTAGAGGTCATACCGGTCGGAAAGTGCAAGGTTTTCTGGTTCAGCCTGTGAGGCCTGTTCATTTAAAAAAGGAGGAAGCCCGGCCCTTTCAAGCCTTCATTCCGGATCAGTCCAGCCATCTCACGACGTTTAAGCAGCCTTCATTCAGGCCTCCGGACCTCCTCCAAAACAACAGAGTTTTCTGACAGGCTTCAGGCAGCCTGCGTGCCAGCGACAAAAACGTGAATCAAAAATATAACCTTACCTTTCCGGGTCAACCCGGCGATAATCTGCATCTTCAAATCACAGTTTTCTCAGGCGGTCTCGTTTCGGGTCTGAGCGGGGCGCGCCGTCAGTATTTCAGACGGCATCCGCCACGCAAGGAACAAGACTCCCCACAGGCTTTGTATGTATGTTCAGTTTGACAGGTCAATAAGATACAATTAACCCGGGCATCTTCAGCTTGTCCTATCTGCTTCAGTTCCGAGCCATTTGTGGCTGCAAGAGTACCAAAGATGACAATACCGAATATGTCCTTCAAAGAGACATTACCAGTAAGGGTCGTATTCAAAATCTATCAATTAGCGAAAAAGCATTCGCAATGTATGCATAAGAATTCAACCCTGCAAGTATTTTTCGGATTATTTAATCGGAATACGCCATATTTACCACTTTTTCAGGCGATATTGATCATTATTTGGTACACCAATAGCCCATTTCACCGACGCTTGCCTGTCAAAAAAGGGCCGCGGACTCCGGGTCCGCGGCCCATCTGCAGCTGCATCAGCTGCTTAGACAGTCCATCAGCCTCTCGGCCCTTTCCCGCGGCATGGAGACCATCGGTCCTGCGGGAGTATAGACGTAATCCACGAAGTCATATACCCTGGCATATGCCGTCTCGGATTTCGCGCTCCAGAAGATTTCGAGCCTGACGATGCCGCCGAGTGTCCCTTCCTCTATCTTTGCGCTTACCGGCTGTCCCTCGAGGAAGGCCATCAGCGGATTGCGGCATATGCCGCAGATGTCGAAGGACTTCATACTGAGTATGTCTTTCTGTCCCTCGAAGAGGAAGCCGCTGCGCTGGAACAGAAGCAGCAGCCCCGAGCATACGGCGAGGGTTATCCCTACGCCTTTATGCACGAAGAAGAGGATTACGGCTATGACGAGCAGGCCTGCCGCGAGGATGTAGTCGGTCCGTGTGTGGACCTTTCTGTAGTATGATTCCATTGTTTCCATAGTTTAATTCGCCTGTAATGTCATTGTTTCCAGGCATTTGCCGGAAGGTTTCCGAACGGTTTGCCCGTCCTTGCGGACGAAGTGCGCAGCGGGAGCGAGCCGTTGCCGTGGACAAAGGGCTCACCGTCTTATATGCTTCCGGT
>CAKMNE010000142.1 GCA_927798505.1 uncultured Bacteroidales bacterium | reverse complement strand
AGGTCAGGTACAAGCACCTGTCTCGGCTTCGCTCCCTCAGCAGGCCCGATTACTCCGGCTTCTTCGAGCTGGCTCATAATCCTGGCTGCTTTGGCGAATCCCATCGCCAGTCTGGTCTGTAAAAAAGATGTTGATGCCTTCTGGGTAGTGACCACAAGTCTGGCGGCCTCCTCGAACCTCTCGTCGAGGTCGCTCATATCCACTCCGCCTCCATCTGAAGAGCCGTTCTCGTCCTGTGGTACAGGAAGGTAATATGGTATATTGTAGCTTTGTCCGTATTTGGTTTCGTTGCCTATGAATTCGGTAAGCCGGTTCACTTCCTCTCCTGAAATCAGTCCGCACTGGATGCGTTCATTCTCTATGCCGGCGGAGAAGAGCATGTCTCCGCGTCCGATCAGTTTCTCGGCTCCCGGAGCGTCAATGATGGTCTGTGAATCGGTTCTGGATGAGGTTCTGAAGGCGATTCGCATAGGGAAGTTGCTCTTGATGATGCCGGATATGACATCCACGGAAGGACGCTGGGTTGCAAGGATGACGTGAATTCCTGCCGCCCTTCCCTTCTGGGCAAGGCGTATGATGCTGTTGGTGATGCTGCGGCTTGCAGCCTTGGCCTCAGGTGAAGCTCCGGTGCTCATCGTAAGGTCCGCATACTCATCCACAACCACAACCAGATAAGGCAGGTATTTGTGTCCCTTCTCAGGATTGAGCTTGCGGTCCCGGAACTTGTCGTTGTAAAGGGTGACTTTGTTGACTCCGGCCTTTGCGAGCAGGACGTAACGCTCATCCATTTCTATGCATATGGAGCGGAGTATCTTCTCCGCATCCTTTGCGTTCTTCACAATAGCCCTGGACTTTTCGGAATCCTCATCGTCGGCATCAGGCAAAACGGCCAGGTAATGCTTGATGAGTGAAGCGTATGCGCTGAATTCCACCATCTTCGGGTCGATGAAGACGAATTTCAGCTCTGAAGGATGCTTGGCATACAGCAGGGATGAAATGATAACATTGAGGCATACTGACTTACCCTGCTGTGTGGCACCGGCAACAAGAAGGTGCGGAGCGGAAGTAAGGTCAACCACCTTGACTTCCTGGGTAATGGTGTATCCCAAAGCCACAGGCAGTTCGAACTTGCTGCTCCTGAAACTGTCATCGTTCAGCAGCCCGCGCAGAGGCACTATGGAGGCCTTGTCGTTGGCTACCTCTATTCCCACTGAATCCTGGAGCGTAACCACGCGCACTCCCTTGGCTTTCAGGGACATTGCAATGTCATCCTGAAGTGTCTTGATTGCTGAAATCTTTACTCCCGGAGCAGGGGTTATCTTGTAGAGAGTTACGGTAGGGCCGACTACTGCGCGAATGTCGGTAATCTCGATTCTGTAATTGCGCAGGGTACTGATAATCTTGTTCTTGTTGCGGTCCAGCTCCTCTTTGGATATGGCGTGCTTGCCGTTCTCGTAGGTGTCGAGAAGTTCCAGGGAAGGCATTTTGTAGTTAGGAAGTCCGTAAGGCGGATCCAGTCTGTTGTCTATCCTCGGAAGAGGCTTGGAGATGTCTGTCTGCAGCCCTTCGCCCTCGATGACTTCGAGCTCCGGCCCTTCCACCGCAGGCTCTTCGGCCTCAGGTTCTTCAGAGACTGGCTCCTGAACCGGCTCAGGGATCGGCTCAGGCTGTGGCTCCGGCACATTGTCCTCAGTTGCTTCGTTTTCTGTGATGATGTCAACGGCCTGAGGGTCTATGTACGGCTTCTTCACGGAACCCTTGCCAAGAGACCCCAGCCAATGCACGAACCTGCTGCTGCAAAGCATTGCAAAGCAGATGGCAAGCAGGCATAGCAGCAGTCCGGTTACCGCTGCCCCGCAGAATTGGATGGACCAGGCTATCACAATGGCTCCGCAATTGCCTCCCAAACCTCCCCCGAAGGCGTTTGCGAGTCCTAGCATATTGCCTGCGAAGGCGAAAATCAGGGATGCCAGAAAGGCTCCCGTGAGGGTCTTGATGATGGTTGCTGCAAGAGAACTGTGAATCCTGTTTCTGAGCAGTCTTTCAGAGGCCGCACCCAGTATTATCAACAGGGCGAAACTCCCGAGTCCGAAGCAGTCCCGCACCAGCAGACGGCCGAATCTGTAGCCCTCCCTGCCGGCAGCGTTGCGCAGTTCCTCCCCGCTCATATCGGCCCGCCAGTGTATGAGATATGAGAGTATGGCTATGAAAGTGAAGACAGCGAATATTGCGAGCGCTATCCCCGCCACCTTTACAAGGGCGGCCCTGGTATCATCAGACAAATGCTTCTTCATTATCTACGCCTGTTGCGGTGTCCTCCCTTGCGATTTCCTTTGTTCTTGCCGCTTTGAATACCCAGTCCCGGACGGCTGAAGTCCAGGTTCTCGGATACTTTGCCCAAGGTCAAATCCTGAGGCACAACGATTTTGCCTTCCGAGAGCTTTTGTATGTCTGAGAAGATGGTCTCGTCGCTGACGCTGTCTTTGTTCCAGATCAGGTACTGCTGGCGCATATAGATTGCA
>CAKMNE010000141.1 GCA_927798505.1 uncultured Bacteroidales bacterium | reverse complement strand
TGCTCGCGGAAGTATTCGCGGACGATATAGACTACCTTGCCGAATCCGGCCTGAACTGCGTCATAGATTGAATAATCGATGATGGTTTCTCCAGATGGTCCGAGTCCGTCCATCTGCTTGAGTCCACCGTAACGGCTGCCCATTCCGGCAGCAAGTACAAGAAGTGTTGGTTTCATATCGAAAATGTAATTGTTATTGTCCTAATCTTGATTCAAGGTAGGCCCTGAAGTCCTCCCATCTGTAGTATGGCCCGCTGTACACCGGGCAGGACGGCCCCACGAGCACTTCCTGCTCGTTGTGGAGCACTTTCACAAGCACCTCGCCCTTGCGGTTGCGGTAGAAGATCAGTTGCACGTTGGTGCACATGCACAGGTTCCTGTAGGCCGGCCACTCGTCGGGAGCCTCCCATATATGCAGGTTCTTCGCATAGTCGCCCACCTGCAGCAGGCAGAGCAGCGGCGCAACGCCGGAATCGTGGCCGAAGCGCAGGTCGGCGCAATGGTCGTTGCCTGCGATGGCGGCATCGGCAGTGCGCAGCATATCCCTCACTATCGGGCGGCCTACCGTGGTGTCCAGGCATATTCCGCCCTCTTTGCTATGGATGAACCAGGTTATGAGTTCGCAGTTGTACAGACGCCCGCACGCCACAAGGTCATCGGTGGAGAAGAGGGCGAGGGGGTCGTGTCCCTGAATGTCGTCCAGGGTTTTGAGAATATGGGTGGCTACAAACAGGTCGTATTCGAACCGGGCGGCACTCTTTCCGGTGAGCTCCTTTACGGCATTGAGGTCGGTGAAGAAATCTTCCGGATGGAGCTGGGCCTGATATACTTCATGCAGGGAGTCCAGCACCTCGTTCATTCTGGCTTTTTCCGGCCGCTCGATGTCCTTGGTGCTGTGGCAGAGCACGTCCCAGTAGCGGTCTCCTGTGAGTATGCTCATCTGCAGGTCCGGCTGACGGCCTTTGAGCCCCATATTGAAATTGCCCATTGACTGGATTACGCGGTGCACGTTCGTCGAGCGGCTTGTAACTACCTTGCGGTCCTTCTGTCTGAAGATTTCGGGGCAGCGGTCATATAGCCTTTCGGCCAATCCCTGCTGCTCGAAGCCTCCTCGTGCCGTGAGTGTTCCTTCGACCCCTTTGTGCTCCTGCTGGAGCCATATCATCTCGTCGCGCAGTTTCTCGCCCTTTGGGGTAAGAAGTCCCTTCTGCCCGAGTTCCACGAGCCAAGGGGTGTTCTTGCGGTAGAAGCGGTCGGAGGTCTGGTAACGCGAACCGTGGCGTCCGTAATGGGTTACATAGAATGGCTTGAAGCCTTTCGGCGCCGGGGTGTCGTGGATTTCAGAGGTGATGTAAGGATGGTGAACTCCTGCCGTGAGGTAAGGGTTCTGCTCTACCAGCTCCTTGGTAATCTGAGCGCTGCTGCGCGTGCATACAAGGCTGAGAGCAAGTGTCATGGCGGCTGCCGCCGCAGTGGTCATCAATTTACGCATAGGCAAATTTAACTAAAATTCGCTTTCTTCTTCAAATTATTGTGTAAGTTTGTGGGTACAAAATCGTAAAGAATATGAAAAAGTTTTTCACGCTTTCTGCCGTTATGGCTTTTGTCCTGTGCTCCTGCGGGGCTGCTTCCAATGCCGATAAGACTGCCGGACCTGACGCCGGTGTTGCCGTAGTTGCCCACCGCGGTTTCTGGAACTGCGAAGAGGCGGGATATGCCCAGAACAGCATTGGAGCCCTTAGGGCTGCGCAGCAGGCCGGTTTCTGGGGCAGCGAGTTCGATGTGCAGCTTACCGGGGACGGAGTTGTGGTTGCCAACCACGATAAGGAATATGGACCGAAGAAGATGGTGATTGCCGAGCACAGCTACGATGAGCTGGTCCAGTATCCTTTGCCAAACGGGGAGAAGCTCCCTACCTTGGCGGAGTATCTGGAGCAGGGGAGCAAGGGCGTTACCATGCTGGTGCTGGAGTTCAAGGAGCAGAGCAGCGATGCGCTGACGGCACAACTTGTGGACAGCAGTATGGAGATAATACGCGAGGCCGGACTATATGACCCGCAGCGCATCTGTTTCATCAGTTTCAGCCGTTTTGCCTGTGACCGCATTGTGGCGAAGTACCCGGGGTTCAAGGTGCAGTTCCTGTCTATGAATCCTTTCACCAGAATTGGTGCGGCTGAGGCCCGCGATGCCGGTTTTGACGGGCTGGATTACTGGATTTATCTGTTCAAACTGTGTCCGGGACTCGTTTCCGATCTTCACGAGGCAGGTCTTAAGGCGAATGTGTGGACTGTCGATAAGTCAAAGGATATGGAGGCTATGTTCCGCCTGGGTGTCGATATGCTTACGACCAATGACCCGCTTGAAGCCCGCCGTCTGCTAGGCGAGAGGGAAATTAAGGCTGTTCAATAGAAATTTTGCAAATTTTTTGGGTAGGCCTATTGCGGAATCAAATTTTATGATTACCTTTGTATCCGCTTCTAACGGAAGTACCCAAATGGTGCGGTAGTTCAGTTTGGTTAGAATGCCGGCCTGTCACGCCGGAGGTCGAGGGTTCGAACCCCTTCCGCACCGC
>CAKMNE010000140.1 GCA_927798505.1 uncultured Bacteroidales bacterium | reverse complement strand
GTCCATAACAACGACTTGTGCGAGATATTCTCCCGCACAATCGTCTTTATAGAAGACTGAAGGCACCAAAGTGCACTTCGTTGTAAACAATGTTTTAGCCACTACTCCCAGTTGCCTGCGTTATTGTTAGGAGCGGTTACGCTTCCAACCTGAAGACCCTCGTACCTGTTCTTGTTCTTGCACTCGGAATCAAGGTTGATGCGCAGCTGATTGTCCAGACCCTTGAGCAAAGCCCTGTACGGCATTCTGGCCTCAAACAGAGGAACCTTCACACCTGACACAGTCTTTACAACGGCATCCATCTCAAGAGGCATGCCGCCTGAGAACGGAATTGTGGCGAGAGAATCGATGCAGAAATCCGTACGGTGTGCAAAGAGGGTGTCGCGTACCGGAATCTTGGTATCCACTGAGAATACGAGATTCTTGTCTCCTTTCTCGTAAAGGCTTGCGAGGTACTCGTTCATCTGGGTTCCGCGCAGCCAAGGCATCCTGGATTTGATGGCCTTTGTATGAGCCATGGCGAGGGAGTCATCCTTTGAACCTACCTGACGCTTCACAACGATGGAGCCGGTTTTGTAGAAGAGCAGGAGCGAATCCATGTCATCGGTGTATTTTCCGTTGACGCTCTTGTACGCATCCTGGAGCTCGCGCACATCCTTCAGACGGGCGATTCCGACCTGCTCACGGACTCTCTGCTCTTTCTGGAAGTTGACCGGCTGCATGATGCTGTCAACGAGCAAATAAGCGACTGCAATGATTGCGAGAGGCAGTACGAGCCAAGTCAGGAGCCTCATAAGAACTGTGTTCTGCTTAGTATTCATTTCTCAATATGTTTTGTTTCTTTTTTCTTGTTCGAAAGACAGGCAAAGTTAGTGAAATCATTCAATAAATACAATGTTTTTGCTAAATTTGTGGCCGTGACAAAGAGTAGTGAATTATTGGATCTGGGCCGGAGGATTGACTCCTGCGGGAGTTTTGTCGTAGTGACCCACACTCACCCGGACGGAGATGCCCTTGGCAGCAGCAGCGCCCTGTGCAGATACCTCCGCCAGCTTGGAAAGGAGAAGGTAGCGGTGGTGCGCGAGGACGCCCCCTGTACCATCGCATTCATAGCCGAGGGAGACCCTCTGCTTCAGGGAGATGATGCGCTTGAAGCAATCGCAGGTGCGCAGATGATTCTGTGCACCGATTTCAACGGGCTTTCCAGGGCGGGAGCATATGGGCAGGCAATAGCTGAAAGCAAGGCATACAAGGTGCTTTTCGACCACCACCTGAACCCTCAAATGCAAGAATTCGACCTGGTATTCAGCACGCCCGAGGTATCATCCGCCTGCGAGGTGGTCTATTCTGTGCTGAAAGCTTTGCCCCACAGGGCGGACTTCTCTTCCGGAATCGGAGATTGCCTGATGGCAGGGATGACCACGGACACCAACAATTTCGCCAATTCGGTGTACCCGGATACCCTGGTAATGGCATCCGAACTCATAAGAGCGGGAGTGGACAGGGACTCGATAGTTGCCAAGTTGTACAACCGCTACCGCAAGAACAGGGTGCTTGCCATAAGCCATATTCTTTCGGAGCATATGCAGCTGCGCGAAGACGGCCTCGCCGTGCTCACCGTAAGCAAGGAGCTTTGGCACAGATTTGGTTTGGAGGAGGGCGAACTCGAAGGGATGGTCAACATTCCGCTCAGCATAGACGAAGTGAAAGTTTGCATTTACCTCAGGGAATCGGCAGATGAACCGGTAATACGTGCATCCATACGGTCGAAGAAAGGCTGGTCGGCCAACAGGATTGCCGCAGCCTGGTTCAACGGTGGAGGACACGAACAGGCTTCCGGAGGCAAGCTCCGCATCCCTGAAGACATAGCTTCGATGGACCAGGTCGGAGCTTTGATAGAGAAAATTACGATATGAGAAGAAGATATTCATTGATTGCGGCAGCAGTGCTCTGCCTGAGCGGCTGTGCGACCGACACGGCCGTGAACTATGGAGAAATTGCAAAGAACAGTTTCGATGTATGGGTTGAAAAGAACAAGCAGGACGGATGGGAGCAGACCGCTCTCGGCTCCTGGGTTGTCGAATGGGACAAGGGAGATGTTGAGGCCAGTCCCGTCAAGACCTATGAGGAGTATCCTTACGTGAGGCTTGACTTCACGATTTCGGATCTGAACGGAACCGTTGGCAGCACTTCTGACGAGAATCTCGCAAAGCAGCTGGGAACCTACGACAAAAGGACCTATTACGGTCCGGATATGACCGCCCGCGAGCCTTCTGTAATGTATGCGGGCGTTGAAGAGGTGCTTAACCAGATGGGAGTCGGCGGACATTGCAAGGTCATCATCCCCGGCTGGCTGCTTACAGGAAGCCGTTACGACAGCCGTGAAGGCTACATTGACGCCATGACAGAAGTCAAGGCCGCCAAGATTTACGAATTCACAGTCAGGGAACTGGTTGAAGACACCGCCCTCTGGCAGATGGACAGGCTCAAGGAGAAAATGGGCAGCGACTGGGAAAAGGCTGATTCCCTCGCAGAGGGGGACTACTATGTCCAGGACAGTCCTTACGACAAGCCTGACACCAGCTTCGCAAGCGGCAAC
>CAKMNE010000139.1 GCA_927798505.1 uncultured Bacteroidales bacterium | reverse complement strand
ATGGCGCGAAGCCGCGAATAGCTGAAGTGCTGCCTGTAACCCGGAGTGTCGCCCCACCAGCCGTCGTTGGTGATGACGGAAAGCATCTGCGCACCATCGTCCACATATTGCTTGCATACCTCGGGATATATGGACTCGTAGCATATGGCCACACCCGTTCTCAGCCGCCTGTCATCCGCACCACGGCCGCGGATTTCGAAACTGCGGGCCTGGCGGTCCGGCACGCAGCGGCCCATGAGGCCCCCAAGCATATCATCTATAGGTGCGAAGATTTTTGGATATGGTGTGCTTTCCGCGCCGACCACGAGCTTGCATTTGTTCCTGTGGTCCGTGTAGTCGGAGCCGTCCGTGATGAAGGCGGTGTTGTAGGACTGGTACCAGGTGCCGTCTTTCATCTGACGCGCAAGCGGACTTGGAGCGGAGGCTCTCCGAAAGGCTTCGTGGGTGGATGCCCCGAAAACAAGGTTGGCATTGGGCTGGGATGCTGCCAGGGCGGAGAAACTCCGCCAGGTCGGCGCAGCAGCCGGGTCATTCATCCATATGTCTGAACTGAAGGACTCCGGAATCAGCATCAGCAGCAGGCTGTCGGAATTCTCACGCGATTGGAGATGCTTTTCGAACAGGCCTGTGACCTGAGCGTTTTGCTCGGATTGAGGGGTGTAGTGGAGCTTGTGCCACGGATCGAAGTTGGACTGGGCCAGCACCACGTCAAGGGTGCCGGCGTCAGAGCGCTCTTCGTAAGTGGCGAATCGGATTTCGGAAGCTACGGCAGGTCCGAGAGTTACAAGCACGGTAGCGGCGATGGCAGCCACCCTTGCCTTGACATTCCAGCGCCACCAGCGGCCGTCAGAAAGGCTGACCAGCAGGGAGAAAATCGCGATGTTGGAAAGCCACACCCACAGCGACCCGCCAAGGGCTCCGGTGATCTCGTACCACTGCACAAGGCTGACAGAGCGTCCGAAGGCATTGCCCAGGATGAGCCAAGGCCAGGAAAGCTGGGCTTGTGTGAGGTTGAAGCGCTCCCAGGCAATCCAGGCAGCAGCAAGAAAAATGTATGGAACTATGCCGCTGAAACGCTTGCGAGCCACTCTGAAGACAGCGAAGATTGCGGACATAAAGAGGGCGCTGTAAAAAGAGGCGAACAGACCACCTCCCACAGTGGCCTTGCACACCCACCAGGTAGTGGCCAGGTTGAAAGCCAGGAAGGCGGCAAAGTACCACCAGAAGAAACGCTTTTTCCCGGATATGGTGGCTATGCGCTCAGCACACAGCAGAGGCACAAACGCGATTAGCGAGAGAACTCCGAGATGCGGCACGAGATAAGGCAGGCTGATCAGGGCTGTGAAGAGCACCAGCAGCAGTGCGAGTGTTTTATTCGGTTTCATCTTCTTCAGGCATATTGGCGCAATATCTCCTCCATCTGTCCAGAAGCCTTGTCATATCTTCCGGCAGCTCAGATGAGAAGCTCATTGTTTTTCCCGTTGTAGGGTGGACGAAGCCCAGGGTCCTTGCGTGGAGGGCCTGCCGCGGGCAGATTTCAAAGCAGTTGCGTATGAACTGCCTGTACTTTGCGTAAATCGTACCCTTGCGTATTTCCATCCCCCCGTAGCGTTCGTCCGCGAAGAGGGGATGGCCAATGGAGGCCATATGGACTCGTATCTGATGGGTCCTGCCTGTTTCCAGACGGCATTCCACAAGGGTGACATAGCCGAAACGCTCCAGCACGCGGTAGTGAGTCACAGCCCTCTTGCCCTTCTGCGGGTCGTCATAGGTGCGGAAACGCAGGCGGTCGTTGGGATCCCTGCCGATATTGGCGTCTATCGTCCCCTCATCTTCCTTGATATTGCCCCAGACTATAGCATTGTAGCAGCGCTCTATGCTGTGGACATAGAACTGTCTTGCCAGTTTGAGCTGGGCCTCGTCATTCTTTGCGACCAGCAGCAGGCCGGAGGTGTCCTTGTCTATTCTATGCACCAGGATTCCCATCCTTTCGTCCTCTGCATCAGGGCCTTGGCTAATGCCGAGATGATATGCCAGAGCATTGATGAGCGTTCCCTCGAAATGGCCGTGCCCCGGGTGTACCACCATCCCTGCAGCCTTGTTGACCACCAGCACGTCGTCATCCTCATAGACTATGTCAAGCGGAATGTCCTGAGGGAGTATTTCCAGACCTCTGCGGCGGTAGGGCATTATGAAGCGGATTACATCGCCCGGACGGACTATGTAATTGGCTTTCACGAGTTTGTCACCCACGTGAACATAGCCTTCCCTGATGGCCAGCTGGACGCGATGACGGGAAGTGTCCTCCATGTGCTCAGCCATGTACTTGTCTATTCGTATGGGCGTCTGCCCGACGTCCACATTGAGCCTGAAATGCTCGAACATCTCAGGTTCTTCGCCTTCGGCAAGTTCCAGGGATTCCTCTTCGATTTCGGCGTCGAATTCTTTCTCAGTCCATTTGTCAGCCATCCTACAGTTCCTCCGGGGTCTGCTCTTCAGCTACCGGAAGTTTGGTAGCGTCAAGGGTAAAATAAAGCTTCACGGCAGTACCCAGGCGAACGGTCTCCTCCTCCGATGCAGCCGGGGACTGCCTGTAGACGAAGGCAGCCAGGCTGTCTGAATAGGTCTTGACAGTCTCATCAAAGACGGCAGC
>CAKMNE010000138.1 GCA_927798505.1 uncultured Bacteroidales bacterium | reverse complement strand
TGTGTATTTGCTACCAGACAAGAAAGGAAAATTAAAAAATGAAAGCTATATTTGTTGCGTACAATCAAGCCTACAACGACGAGATAGTCGAACTGCTCTCTTCACTGGGCCATCGCGGGTTCACAAGATGGGACGACATCAAGGGTCGCGGAATGGTTGACGGAGAGCCTCATTTCGGCTCCCACGCCTGGCCGGTGATGAATCAGGCGGTGCTGACGATGGTTGAGGACTCTGCTGTAGATGCTATTCTTGCAGGTCTCAGGCAGAAGGATGCGGACTATCCGGATTTGGGTTTGAGAGCATTTGTTTGGAATATAGAACAGTTTATTTAGAAGGACAATGGAAAAAGTAATTGAAAATCACAATGTTGCGGAGGTTCTTGCGAGCTCTCCGGTGGTAGTGGTTGATTTCTGGGCAAGCTGGTGCGGTCCTTGCCGCATGCTTATGCCTGTAGTAGAGGAAGTTGCCGCCGAGATGGAAGGCAAGGCCGTGGTTGCAAAGTGCAACGTGGATGAGGCTGACGAGGTCGCTCTCAAGTACGGAATCAGAAGCATTCCGACACTGCTCTTCTTCAAAAATGGCGAACTTGCCGACAGGACTGTCGGTGTGGTTCCTAAATCCGACATTATCAACAAAATCAACAAGCTCTTATGAAAAAGCTCATTTTGACCGCGTTGGCTGCCGCTGTTTTCGCAATCAACGCAAACGCACAGCTCGGACTTGTCGGCGGTATGAACTCAATGTCCACTGACATCGAGTCAGCCATCAGTACATACAAGTCTATTGACACCTACCACGCCGGTATTGTTTACAAGCTCAACCTTCCGCTCGGATTCTCAATCCAGCCCGGTGTTGTGTACAACATGAAGGGCCAGGCTCTTGAATCCCAGATTAAGGACCTTGGAAATTATAAAATCAATGTCAGCATGAAGACCGGTTACCTTCAGGTTCCGGTGCGTGTTGCCTGGGGCTTTAAGCTTGCTTTCTTCGAGCCTTTCGTATTCGTGGAGCCTTATGCAGGCTATGCCGTTACCACAGAGTCCAAGGCTGAGGCCCAGAATACAGCGGAACAGGTTCTTCTCGAGACTGCCGCCAATGCTGCGGGCGTCAAGCTCAACACTTCCAACTCGGATTCCGACAAATGGGCCGGCCGCGACAGGCTGGAGTACGGTGTATCCCTGGGTGCCGGTATTGAGCTCTTCGACAAGCTCGCAGTTTCTGCAAAGTACATCTGGGATATGGGCAACTACTTCACTCAGGTGGATGGTGAGGCATCCGTGAAGGATCAGGCAAGCGCTGCGGCTGGTGCTATGTGCAATGCTGTCAAGAACAACAAGTGCAGCGGCATTTCCGCTTCGCTCATTCTCTACTTCTAGTCCTTGGACAGAACTGAAATTATCGCATATTTGGGGACTTCCTGGGAGAAGATGAACTCTTATCTCAGGGAGTCCCTGAAATCGGATATTGAGCTTCTCCAGTCGGTTAACGACTCCCTGCTCGGCAATGCGGGCAAGATGCTCCGCCCCCTGGTGAGCCTGCTTATTGCAGATGCCTGCACGGGAGGAAACATTACGGAGGATGCCATACGCTATGCCGCGGCCACCGAGCTGCTGCACAACGCCACCCTCCTTCACGACGATGTTGCCGACGAGGCTGACACCCGCAGGGGAGTGCCTACCCTGCGCTCCCGCCTGGGACCCTGTGCAGCAGTGCTGGTCGGGGATTTCTGGCTTTCGAGCGCCATGCAGCTGGTGGTGGGAACCAAGCATCAGGACAAGGCCACCAAGCGCTTTTCCATGGCCATGTCTGACCTGGCTGCAGGGGAGATGCTTCAACTCGAAAAGGCCATGTCAGCGGACACTTCCGTGGAGGATTATCTGAGGATAGTGCGCTGCAAGACGGCTTCCCTCTTTGTGGTGGCGAGCGCTTCGGCCGCTGTTGCCTCCGACTGCTCTCCCAAGATGCTGGAGGCCGCCCATCACTATGCAGACGCCCTCGGCGTCGCTTTCCAGATTAAGGACGACATTCTGGACTACACTGGGGACGGGTCCCTGGGCAAACCGGTCGGGATAGATTTGTTGGAACAGAAGATTACCCTGCCTCTGCTTTGCGCGATGAAGGATTCTTCCAGGGAGCAGGAAATCCGTCAGATGGTGAAGGAAATTCCGCAGCATCCCGATTATTGCGGACAAATTCGTAAATTTGTGGAGGAGCAGGACGGAGTCCGCAAGGCCTCCCTCGTGCTCGAGGAATATGTAAACAGGGCGCTTGATGCTTTGGAGCACTTTCCGCAGTGCCGCGCGAAGGAGTTCCTCTCGCAGCTCGCCCGCTACAACTCCATAAGGACCATATGAGATTCGCGGATATTGCAGGAAACGCTGATGTGTGCAGGGCTCTTGCCGGGATGGTCGATTCCGGGAGGGTACCCCACGCGCTGATGCTTCACGAGGATGACGGCGGGGGTGCTGTCAGCATAGCCCTTGCCTTCCTTCAGTACCTGTACTGCCGCCAGCACACGGACGGGGACAGCTGCGATGCCTGTCCTACCTGCAACAAACTCAGGAAGATGATTCACCCTGACGTGCGTTTCGTCTTTCCTGTCAACACGGGTACCAGCATGGATTATCTGGCCGCCTGGCGCTCGCTGGTGCAGGCGAATCCATATTTCACTGAAAATGACCTGGCCGAGGCGCTGGAAATCGAGGGCAAAAGCTCGATGATCAAGGTCGAGGAGTCCAAGGGAATTCTGGATATGCTCTCGCTCAGCGCGCTGGAGAGGGGCTACCGCGCAGTGGTGATTTATCTCCCCGAAAGGATGAACAAGGA
>CAKMNE010000137.1 GCA_927798505.1 uncultured Bacteroidales bacterium | reverse complement strand
CGAGCACTCCCAGCGCGCTTGCCAGCATTCCTATTGCTATGCAGTGCACCAGCGGAAGCTTGAAAAGCCCCAGGAAGTGGAGTCCTACAGATACAAGCACCCCGGCTATCACTGCACCGATGAGTCCCCACAAGGATTTCTTCGGAGAGATGGCAGGGGCCAGTTTTCGGGCGCCCGGCCTCTGTCCAAGAGCAGTGCCAAGGGCATATGCTCCTACATCGGAAAGCCAGATTACCGCGATAATGCAAAGCAGCAGCAGAGAGTCGTGGCTGCCTCCCCTGACTGTAAGCAGCGGCAAAAGGGAAAGCGGCAGTCCCACGCATACAAGGCCGACGAAGACATGGGATATGCGGCTATGCCTGCTATGGTCTTTCATCCATACCGGAACAATCATCATTGCCAGGATTGGAAGAATGGCAAGCACAAGGTAACGTGCCTGAAGCACCCCGTGCAAAATGAAACACAGCAGCACAAAGACGGACACGGCCGTGACGACGGCAAGTATTCTCTCCGCGATGAAATCGCCGCTGCGGCCGTAAGCCATAGAGTAATACTCGTGCATAGTCCAAACTATCGCAAACACTGCAACGAAGGGAAATAATGGTCCGATCAGACAAGAGCAGACCATTATTGCCGTCAGTACTATTCCGGAAAGAGTACGTTGTGCAAGATTATTCATCAGCCTTTACCTTTGGTCCGAGTATGGCTTCCACGTCACTGGCGAAAATCACTTCCTTCTCAAGCAGGAGTTCGGCAACGGCCCTCCATCCCTGCTCGTGCTCCTTGAGTATGGACAGAGTCTTGTCGTGTATGGTCTTGACAAGCTTGGATACTTCCTCGTCCATAGCCTCGGCAGTCTTCTCCGAGTAAGGTTTTGAAAGCTCGTACCCTCTTGAGCCGGTGCTGTCGTAGAATGAGAGATTGCCTATGGCGTCGGACATTCCGTAATACTGAACCATGGCGTAGGCCATGTTCGTAAGCCTCTCAAGGTCGTTCTGGGCACCTGTGGACGGTTCGCCGTTGATGATTTCCTCCGCTACCCTTCCGCCTATAAGCGAGCACATTTCATCCATCATCTGACTCTTGGTCAGGAGCTTGTGCTCCTCAGGCAGATACCACGCGGCACCGAGAGCGCTTCCGCGAGGCACCAGCGTCACCTTGAAGAGAGGATTGGCATGAGGAAGCAGCCAGCTGGTAACGGCATGACCCGCCTCGTGATAGGCTATGCTCTTCTTCTCGAATGCTGTTATGATGGAACACTTCTTCTCTATGCCTCCTATGATGCGGTCCACAGCATCCAGGAAGTCCTGGGTTTCAATCTCGGACTTGCCCCTGCGGGCGGCAGTGAGCGCGGCCTCGTTGCAGACATTGGCAATGTCGGCTCCGCTGAAGCCGGGAGTATGCTTTGCCATAAAGTCCACCTTGAAATCAGGAGAAACCTTGAGACCCTTGATATGCACCTGGAAAATCTCGGCGCGCTCCTTGAGTTCAGGCAAATCCACGTGTATCTGACGGTCGAAGCGTCCTGCACGCATAAGCGCCTTGTCGAGAATATCGGCGCGGTTGGTTGCGGCAAGCACAATGACACCACTGTTGGAACCGAAACCGTCCATCTCGGTAAGCAGCTGGTTCAAAGTGTTTTCTCTTTCATCATTTGAAGAAAAACCTGCATTCTTGCCCCTGGCTCTTCCGACAGCATCGATTTCGTCTATGAATACTATGCAAGGTGCCTTGGCCTTGGCCTGGGTGAAGAGGTCGCGCACGCGGCTTGCGCCCACGCCAACGAACATTTCCACGAAGTCGGATCCGCTGATGGAGAAGAAAGGCACGTTGGCCTCTCCGGCAACAGCCTTGGCAAGCAGGGTCTTTCCTGTGCCCGGAGGCCCCACGAGAAGGGCTCCCTTCGGAATCTTTGCTCCCAGGGCGGTGTATTTCTGAGGGTTCTTCAGGAAATCCACTATCTCGACTACCTCCTCCTTCGCGCCGTAAAGCCCGGCAACGTCCTTGAAGGTGACATTTACCTTGTTCTTGTCGGTTTCCTTGTTCTGGACCTTGCCGACATTGAACGGATTCATCCCGCCTCCCTGGCCTGCTCCTCCGCCCATCTTGTTGTTCATCATCCTGAACATCCAGATGTACATTATGATCAGCAGCACAAGAGGGAAAATCCACTGCAGCACCTCACCCCAGACCTTGGATTCGTGTTCAACCACTACCGGAACCTGGGAATCGGCATCAAGTTGCGCATTGAGGGCGGCAAACTCGTTTTCCATGTCGAAGCTGGAGGAAACCAGGAAGAAAAAATGAGGTGATCTCGCCGGAACCTCTCCTCCGAACATATCCTTGTATTTCTCTATTCTGTCCGGCTTGATAGTAATTGTACCCCGGAAATCGTTCCTTACGAAATGCACTTCCTTGACATCACCGTCAAGAACCATCTGCTGGACCTGAGGCCACTCAACTTTCTGCGGATTGGCCTTCACCCCGTCCTTCATCAAAAGGAAGAACAGGCCGCCAACCAGCAGGAGGTAGAACCACGAGAAATTGATCCTTATGGTCTTAGTCTTCTTCTCCTTCTTGCTCATCGGTCTTCTTTGTTTTCTTTCTCAGTTTGTAAGTTTTCTGCGGCGCATCTGCCCAAAGGTCCTCCAGGTGGTAAAACTCGCGATACTCTTTCTGGAAAATGTGGACAACGATATTGCCAAAGTCCAGTATCACCCAGAAATTGTTTTCCATACCCTGCATACGGGCTGGTTTAAGTCCAAGCTGCTCGCGGGCTTCCTTTACTATATTGTCGGTAATTGCCGCTACATTGGTGGTGGAACTACCTTCGCAGATTACGAAATAGTCGGTTATTGCAGTTCCAATTGGTCGGAGGTCGATTGATACTACGTTCTCCCCTTTCTTGTCGAGGATGGCGTCAGCAATGACACGGAGGTCGTGTGTAATCATA
>CAKMNE010000136.1 GCA_927798505.1 uncultured Bacteroidales bacterium | reverse complement strand
TGGCGCGTCATCCCGAGCTTGACGGAAAAGTCAAGGTCGATGACATCGAGTTTTCACTGGGCCTGCCTAGTTACACAATTCACACCCTCGACGCCCTGCAAAGACGCGAGCCGGGTAACAGTTTCTGCCTTGTGATGGGCGCTGACAGCCTCGCCGGCTTTCGCAGGTGGAAGGACTACCGCCGCATTCTGCTGGACTATCGCGTGCTGGTCTTCCCGCGCCGGGATACTGACCTGGACGCGGTTGTGAGCGGTTTGCTCTCGGAGAACCCGTCCTACCGTATAGAGAGAATTGAGGCGCCGCTGGTCGATCTTTCATCCACCCTCCTGCGCGGATTGCTTGCCGAAGGAGAGGATGCAAGCGCCTTTCTGATGTAGCCTCAGACCTTGAGGAAAACCTTCTTCCTGTAGAGGAAATAGAGCAGCAGCCATTGGATGGCGAGTACTCCCGCGGTGAGTAGCAGCGTGCCCCAGGCGGGCGGCAGCAGGGCGGCCACACCCCCGAAGACATTTTGCCCTATGGTGTTGAAAGGAACGAAGGCGCTGGCGAGGTAGATGGTAATGGAGTTCATTCCGAACATCTTGAAGATGAAGGTCAATGGTCCGCTGTGCCCCTTTACATCTATTATATAGTAGAATATGGTGAAGCCTGCCAGCGCAATCCCGCCGGCTACCAAAGTGAAACTGCTGCTCCAGAGGTTCTTGTTGAGAGGCATCCACAGGCTCCACAACAGCCCCAGAAGCACAAGGCCCAACGCTGCTCCGAGCATGCAGAGGGACTTCCTGCTCCCGTCCATCTTCCCGCGGCGCACGAAATCTCCCGTGAGCATTCCGAGCAGAGCGGTCACTGTGGCAGGCACCACTCCGAGTATTCCCTCAGGGTCCCAGTTGCCCCGGTACAGACGGCCGGGCATTATCATGCGGTCAATCCATCCGGCTATGTTGCCGGCCTGAGAGAGGCTATCAGCCCCTGCGGCGTCCGGCGCGGGAACAAACTTTAGCAGAAGGAAATAGCCCAGCAGCAGAACCCCCGCCACTATGCAGCGGCCCATTGTCTTGTAATGCATGAAAACCAGAGCCGCGAACATCCAGGCGAAGCCAATTCTGCCGAGCACGCTGCAATAGCGGAAATCGGCGAGGCTGGAAGCGGTCAGTATGCCGTTGTACAGCAGTCCGCACAAAAACAGGAGCAAGGCTCTGCGCAGCACCTTCATATGTATCTTCGCTCCGCTTGCTCCGAGCGACTGCTGCTTGGCAAGAGAGAAGGGGAATGAAATGCCGGCAATGAAGAGGAAGGTCGGGAAGACCAGGTCCATCAGGGTGAGTCCGTCCCAAGAGGCGTGTTCCATCTGCCTCACCAGAAAGCTGTTTTCGCCTCCGGGAAAGAGTTCGCAAATGCACACTATGACAGAAGAGAGTCCCATCAGGAACATCATGTCAAGGCCCCTGAAGGCATCAAGGCTAGCTAAACGTTTGTTTTCCATAGCGCAAAGTTAAGAAAAATGTGTATCTTGCAAGTTCATTTATCAAATTTAAACTTATGACTGCAATTCTTATTGTTCTTGCCATAGTCCTTCTCGCAGGTCTGTGGCTTGTGTCGGCCCAGCGCAAGCTTGTCTCTGCCGACGAACTTTGCAAAAACTCACTCAGCCAGATTGGAGTTCAGCTCAACAGCCGTTGGGATGCTCTCAGCGCCCTCGTTGAACTTACTAAGGGTTACAATGAGCACGAGTACAACACCCTTAGGGACATCATAGCCAAGCGCACTACGGTAGGCCGCAATTCCACTGCCGCCGAGGTCAATGCCCAGGAAGAGAAAATCAGCTCTGTTCTCAGGCAGATCAATGTGGTAGCCGAGCAGTATCCGGCCCTCAAGGCCAGCGAGATGTACTCCAAGACTATGGAAGGCGTAAACCAGTATGAGAATCAGGTTAGGCTCAGCCGTATGACATACAACGATGTCGTTACCAAGTACAACAGGCTTGTGCGCATGTTCCCTGATTCCATCGCCGCCTCAATTTTCGGTTTCCGCGAGAAAGATTACCTCCAGGAGCCTTCCGGAAAGACTGAGATGCCTTCAATGCATTAGGTCGTGAAAAGGTTTCTTGCCCTGTGCATCCTCTTTTTTGAAGGATGCCTTTTTTCTGTGGCTGCCGACATCCGGGAAATTGCCATAGATGTGGTGTTTAATTCCGAAGGTTCCGCCCGGGTGACCGAGCGCTGGGATGTGGATGTGGACAGCGGTACCGAATGGTACCTTGCCAAATACAATCTCGGAGCCATATCCCTCGAGGATTTCAGTGTAAGTGACGAGACCGGAAGGCAGTACGCTTACGAAGGCCCGAACTGGGACACTGACCGCAGCCTTTCCCGGAAGGCGGGGCGCTGCGGACTGATAGTTACCCGCGGCGGCTACGAGCTCTGCTGGGGTCTTGGCAGCTATGGTCACCACATATACACTGCCAGCTACACTCTCAAAGGGGCGGTACAGGCCCTGGATGACTGCGACTATTTCCATATGCAGATGGTCTCCCCGGGTCTTTCCAGCCGTCCGCAGAAGGTGAGCGTGCGTTACCGTATGGAGAACGGACAGTCTCTCGATTCCGGGAACTGCCGCATCTGGGGTTTCGGCTTTGTGGGCGACGCCCTCTTTGAAGGGGGATCCGCGGTCTTCCGTTCCTCCGAGGCCTTCTCACGCAACTCTTCGGTAATCAGCCTGATCCGTTTTGACAAAGGCCTTTTCAACCCTACCGTCACCATTGGCGGTTCCTTTGATGCCGTGCTTGACAGGGCTCTCGAGGGCTCTTCCTACGAAGACGATGAGCCTTCGCTTGCCGTCATCATAGGCTTTGCCATCCTTTTCATCGCGCTTATGGTTCTGGCGGTAGTGCTCGCGAACCGCCGCAACAACCTTCAGATTCTGGGAGTGCCGCGCAGGCGCGATATCGACTGGTGCAGGGATGTGCCCTACGGCGGAGAACTGCTCGAGGCGGACTATGTGCTTTCCAAGCT
>CAKMNE010000135.1 GCA_927798505.1 uncultured Bacteroidales bacterium | reverse complement strand
CTCGGCCTCAATCCCAAGGTGATAGAACTGGACAACTACTTTGTGGACAGGGAGAAAACTCCGCGCGACGAGAACGGAGAATACGATTTCGAGTCGCTCTACGGGATGGATATAGATTTCCTTGGCGAGCAGCTCAATGCCCTTCTTGACGGAGAGGAAGTGGAACTGCCGCGTTTCAATTTCGTGGCAGGAAAGCGTGAGGCTTCGGGCAGGAAGATGAGGCTATCCCCGGGTGATATACTCTTTATGGAGGGAATCCACGCGCTCAACCCTGCGCTTACCCCTTCGGTTGACCAGAGCAAGATATTCAGAATATATATTTCCGCCCTCTCCGCTCTCCCGGGAGGAGAGAAGGTGCATAACTCCACCACTGACAAGAGGTTGCTTCGCCGCATCGTGCGAGATAACCGCACCCGTGGCATAAGCCCGGAGCAGAACATCCTTCGCTGGCCTTCCGTGCGAAGGGGCGAGACCCTCAATATCTTCCCTTATGAGGACAATGCCGAGGTTGTGTTCAATTCGTCCACTCTCTATGACAATCCTTTGCTGAAGTACTACGCAGAGCCTCTGCTCCGCGAAGTGAAGCCTGACTCGCCCGCTTATCAGAAGGCTTGCTCGCTGCTTGAGTTCCTTTCCTACTTCAGGTCGCTGACTCCGGACGAAATCGAGGCAATCCCGCATACTTCCATATTGAGGGAGTTCATAGGCGGTCAGATGCTCTATTAGCTTTGCCATTTTGTCAGTGATAAGGCTTTGGCAAAGCTTTTGCGCAACGGATATTGGTTTTTGAATAATAATAGTTATGAGCGATAAAGAACAAGAAGTCAAGAAGGAAGAGGCTCAGAAGGAAGAGACTCAAAAGAAGCCTTCCAAAAAGCAGGTTGAACTTGAGGCTGCAAAAAAGCAGCTTGAGGAATTGAATGCAAAGCTCAAGGGTGAGCACGATGATTATCTGCGTCTGATGGCGGAGTTTCAGACATTCCGCAGCCGCACGGCAGAGGAAAAGCTTGCGCTTAAGGCTACCGCAGCATCCGACACCATCAAGGGACTGCTTCCTGTTCTTGACGATTGCGAGCGCGCCATGAAGATGCTTGAGGCTTCTTCAGATGCAGCCGCCAAAGAGGGAACTTCTCTGATTTACAACAAATTGAGGGACTATCTCAAAAGTTGCGGCCTGGAGGAAATCGAAGCTGTCGGAAAGCCTTTCGACACTGATTTCCATGAGGCTGTAACCCAGTTTCCTGCACCGACTCCGGAGCAGAAAAACATGGTCATCGATGTTGTTCAGACCGGTTACACTCTCGGAGGAAGGGTCCTGCGCTACGCGAAGGTTATTGTAGGAGCATAAAGTTATGGCTGAAAAAAGAGATTACTATGAGGTGCTGGGGCTCCAGAAAGGGGCTTCGGAAGATGATATAAAGCAGGCCTACCGTAAGGCGGCCCTCAAGTGGCACCCTGACCGCTGGGTCAGCGGTACCGATGCTGAGAAGAAAACGGCAGAAGAGAAGTTCAAGGAAGCTTCCGAGGCCTATTCCGTGCTCAGTGACAAGGACAAGAGGGCTCGCTACGACCAGTTCGGCTTTGCCGGAGTTGACGGGGCTGCCGGTGGTGCCGGCGGTGCCGGCGGATTCGGCGGTTTCGAGAGCATGGGTCTGGACGACCTGCTGAGGAATATCTTCGGTGGGTCCGGATTCGGTGGTTTCAGCGGTTTTGGCGGATTCGGCGGGTCTCAGGGCGGTGCCCGTACCCTTAGAGGTCGGGATATACGTACCCGCGTGCGCCTTACGCTTGAGGAAATCGCCAACGGTTGTACCAAGGAAGTGACCATAGAGCGCAACCGTCCCTGCCCAGACTGCAACGGACGCGGCGCTCGCAACGAAAGTGATGTGAAGACCTGCCCGACCTGCAAAGGACGCGGTCAGGTGGAACATGCCACCAACTCCATTTTCGGAAGGATGATGACAACCAGCACCTGTCCTCAGTGCAATGGAGAAGGCAAGATTGTGAGCAACCCTTGCGGAAGATGCAGCGGCACCGGACTTGTACGCAAGCGCGAGACCGTCACCGTCCGTATTCCTGCAGGTGTGGAGAACGGTATGCAACTCACTATGCGTGGTGAAGGCCACAGTGCACCGCGAGGTGGTGTCAACGGCGACCTTCTGATTGTGATAGAGGAAATCGAAGACTCACAGATCAAACGCGATGGCAACAACCTGTTCTGTACCAAGGTGATTTCCATTGCGGATGCAATTCTGGGCTGCGAGCTGACCATTCCGACAATTGGCGGAGGTCAGAAGATTAAGCTCTCTCCGGGCACCCAGAGCGGATATGTGGAGAAGATTCGCGGCAAGGGCATGCCTTCCGTAAACGGTTATGGCAGGGGAGACCTCTACGTGAAGATTCTGGTCTGGATTCCAAGAAAGCTTGACAGGGAATCCAGACAGGCTATCGAGAGGATGAAGGCAATAGGAGCTACCGAACCGGATCCGAACAGAGAGGATAAAGCTATTTTTGAGAAGGAGTCTCAATATTTTTAAAAATATTTTTGCTTTTTCATCAAAAAGCATTACCTTTGCAATCCCAATTCAGCAGCCTCTCTTCGAACGGTTTGATGACGCTGCGATTATTTTGAAATAAGAATATGGACGCAATTAAGATTGTAGAGCAGGCCTTCTCTCAGAACAAGGCAGCTCAGTATCCTGAGTTCAAGGCCGGTGATACTGTTACGGTTACTTACCGAATCAAGGAGGGAGACAAGGAACGTCTCCAGAAGTTCAGAGGTGTAGTTCTCCAGATTTCCGGAGCAACCCCGTTCACCAGGACTTTCACAGTTCGCAAGGTTTCCAGCGGTGTGGGTGTTGAGAGGATTTTCCCTTACGAGTCACCATTCATCGACTCAATTGAACTCAATAAGGTTGGTAAGGTTCGCCGTGCACGCATTTTCTACCTCCGCGACCTCGCAGGTAAGAAGGCACGCATCAGGGAGAAGAGAGCCCTTACTGCCAAAGGTGAATAATTAATCTTGGGGTTTGCCCCCAAGTACTTGGCTCCTTAGCTCAACTGAATAGAGCATCTGACTACGGATCAGAAGGTTACAG
>CAKMNE010000134.1 GCA_927798505.1 uncultured Bacteroidales bacterium | reverse complement strand
GAGAGGTCGGAAAACGAAAGTAGGAAGAAAACTTTCGTTTTCCTCCTACTCGATGCAATCGGACAATCAACTCCTCCAAAAAAGCTTCTTTGCGGTGAAAAAGTTGGTGGCAAGCATCATCAGGCAGGTGAGGAAAATGCCGTAAAGCAGGCCGGCAAGAGGCCGTCCCGCAGTGAGATTGATCAGCCATTCGCTCCCTCCCGGGATAATGCTCATAATCAGATTGATAAGAGGAAGGATAATGAACCCGGAGATGGTATATGCTATCATAGGGTTCTGTCCTGTCATTGCAAGTCCCTTGCACATCTGACGGCCGCGCTGCCCTGAAAGAGTCTCTCCCCAAAGCAGGAAAGCAGTCATCAGGCAGGCAAGTCCGGAGGTGGTCAGCATATAGCTCAAATTGCAATAATCCTTGGTAATTCCTCCGTCAATCGGATCGAAGACAATGCCGAGGGCAAGCAGTGCAAACCCCATCCTGGCGATCTGAGTCCACACCGTTCTGTCTTCTCTAGTAAGGAGCAGGACAAAGCACATCGCGCTGAGCGCTGTGATGTCCAGGGCAGCCCAGATATGGCGGGTGTATAAAGCCCAGAGCATAGCAGGGGTAAGCAGGGCACAAAGGATGGCGCCAGTTACAGTCTTCCAGTTTCCGGCGTTGGCGCAAAGCGTGGCATTGTCGGAGTTCGCCTTCTTCAGCAGGTCTCCCACACTCATACCCACGATAGTAATGACAAGGTACTGGGCGTATCCCCAGTTGAACAGCCAGCTGATTGCACCCGGAAGCTCAAGCATGCCCAGGCAATGCCACTGCCAGTCCACCTCCTTCACTGCGCATACCGCAAGCAGGATGATGAAGCGCGCAATCATGCTTCTGCGCGTCAGAAGCCAGATGAAGCCGCCCAGCAGGGCAAGGGCGGACAGTATCATAATGATAACATTGTTCTGTCCGAAGCTGAACTGCACATCGAAGGCGAACTTCTCCACCAGCAGCATCACCGCCAGCATCACAAGTCCGGCCAGATTGACAGCCCAGCCCTTGATTCTCGCTCCGTCCTTAACCCTCACAAGAGCAACAAACAGAGCGAGCCATATGCCTATGCGCACTGCAATCTGCGGCAGGGCCACATTTCCTCCGATCAGGTCGGCATTGCCAAGAACCAGGCCGAAGGCCGCCAGGGTAAGCCAGCGCTTGACCACGCCCAGCGACACCTTCCACACAGGCACTCCTTTCTCCAGCTTCCTCCCCAGAGAGAAAGGCATGGAAGCGCCCATAGTGAAGATAAACCAAGGAAATACCAGGTCCACCCAGGTGATGCCCTTGATGTCGGGGTTGAACGCGAAACTCGGAGGTCCCACCTGGCAGTGGAACATGTATGCCGGAAGATTGGCGTTCCAGACGAGCGAGGCGCTGAGCACCATCAGGAATATGGTGAGCCCTCGCAGCACGTCTATGGAGAGTATCCTTTTATTCATTATTTCTTCAGGTTTTTCCAGTACTGCTCGATTTCCTCCAGGGTCTTGCCCGTAGTCTCAGGAATCTTGAAGCGGATGATGTACATATATGGCAGGCAGCACAGTGCGAAGAAGAAGAAGGTTCCCGCAGGGGTGAGCGTGCTCATGCACCAAGGGGTGAACTGGCCTATAAGGTAAGTTCCCACCCAAAGCGAAAGTCCTGCGATTGACATTGCGATTCCGCGCACCTTGTTCGGATACATCTCGGAAAGCAGCACGAAGACCACTGCGCTGATGGAAATGGCCTGGCTGAAGATGTAGAGCAGGAAGAACACCAGCAGCACGATAGGGCTGATGCCCAGGGCAGTATGGAAGATGAAGTAAAGCCCTATCATTACAAGGCATACAATCATTGAGCTTACGCCGAAATAAATCAGCTTCTTGCGTCCCACCCTGTCGATGATGAACACGGCAATCACGGTAGTAAGGAAGTTCACCAGGCCGACGAGAACCGTCGAGAAGGAAGAATCCTTGCTTGCAAGACCGGCGTCGGCGAAGATGTCAGGTCCGTAATAGAGCACGGCATTCACTCCCATAAACTGACCAAGCATGGCAATGGCAACTCCCAGCAGCACGGCG
Source organism: uncultured Bacteroidales bacterium (assembly GCA_927798505.1). GTDB lineage: Bacteria > Bacteroidota > Bacteroidia > Bacteroidales > UBA932 > Cryptobacteroides. The sequence goes on along the minus strand of CAKMNE010000134.1, from coordinate 1,092 downwards.
GTGCGTATGCCCGGTTCCAACAGGGCCTTCCATTCGCTCTTCACTTCGCCTGCAATAGATGCCTTGGTGAGGTTGAACTCGGCAAGGGCTCCCTCTTCGGTAGCCTTGAGCCTGCGGAACACCCCCATGGCACGGTCTTCCTTGCCCTTGAGCATAAGCCACTTCGGGCTCTCAGGGATGAAGAAGGCTATAATCAGGAAGAACACGGTCACCACGCTCTCGCTGCCCAGCATCCCTCGCCACATCTCGGAAGAGAAAATCTTCTGCAGCCAAGGGCTGGAATAGGAGGCAGTGTCGCTTCCGGAGAGTATGATATAGTTCACCAGGTAGGCCAGCAGCAGTCCCAGGGTGATGGCCAGCTGGTAGAGAGCCACCATCGTACCCCTGATTTTGGCCGGGGAAATCTCCGAAATGTACATAGGGGACACGATGCTCACTATACCTATGCCCATACCGCCTATAATGCGGTAAACCACCAGGTCATTGAAGCCCGCACAGAGGCAGCATCCTATAGCCGACACGCTGAACAGCACGGCTGCAATCAACAGGGTAGCCTTGCGGCCGAGATAGTCGCTCATCAGACCGGCCACGGCAACGCCAACGATGGAGCCTATCAGGGCGCATCCCACGTACCAGCCCTTGCTCATCTCGGACAGGCCGAACTGGGCGCTCACGTCGGCGGTGGTGCCGGAAATGACAGCCGTGTCGTAGCCGAAGAGTATGCCTCCGAGAGCGGCGACAATGGAAAGGAAAATTACATAGCCTATATTGGCTGAAGTGTTGTCTTTCATGATTTTTACTTTATGTCAAAATAATCTTTGTAACGGTCGTACAGGTGCCCTGCCTGCAGGTATGCGGACTGAGGGCTCATGAAGTGGCTGAATTCGAAGGTAATGGCCTTGTCGTAACCGGCTCTGGCTGCGGCTTCCAGCTTCATGCGCAGCTTGTCGAATTTGATAGGCAGGAACTTGATAGGCATATCGCGGTCGAAACTCTCCGCATTGGTCCAGCACTGCATGCCGTAGCGGTCTGCAAGCTTCTTGTTCACGCTGAAGAAGGCGTCCAGCTCGTCATAGTCGATGTGCCCGTCCT
>CAKMNE010000133.1 GCA_927798505.1 uncultured Bacteroidales bacterium | reverse complement strand
AATGAACAGGAAAGAATTGGAAATAATGGCCCCTGCAGGCAATTTCGAGTGCCTGCGTGCCGCTATACAGGGAGGGGCCGATTCGGTATATTTCGGAATCGGAAGGCTGAATATGCGCAGCCATTCCGCCAACAACTTCGCTCCGGAGGACCTGGACGAAGTGGTGCGCATCTGCCGTGAGGCTGGAGTCAAATCCTACCTCACGCTCAACATAGTGCTGTATCCCGAAGACCTGGATGAGATGCGCATCGCGCTCGACGCCGCCCACAAGGCAGGCGTGACGGCCGTTATCGCATCCGACATGGCAGCAATCTCCTACGCCCGCAGCATAGGGATGGAGGTTCATATCTCCACCCAGCTGTCCATATCCAACGCCGAGGCCCTTCGCTTCTACGCGCAGTTCGCCGACGTGGTCGTGCTCGCGCGGGAGCTGAATCTGGACCAGGTGAAAAGCATCTATGACACGATTGTGCGCGAGGGCATCAAAGGCCCGGGCGGGGAGCTGGTGCGCATAGAGATGTTTGCGCACGGGGCGCTGTGCATGGCCATATCCGGCAAGTGCTACCTCAGCCTGCACGCCTACGGGGCCTCCGCCAACAGGGGCGCCTGCATGCAGGTATGCCGCCGCGGCTACGAGGTGACCGACCTGGACACGGGCAACCAGCTGCTCGTGGACAACAAGTACATCATGTCCCCTAAGGACCTGTGTACCATAGAGTTCATGGACCGAATCATCGCCTCCGGCGTGAAGGTGTTCAAGATAGAGGGCAGGGCCCGCAGCGCGGAATATGTTAAACGCTGCACCCAGTGCTACCGCGAGGCGGCGGATGCGGTTTGCGAGGGCAGCTACACCCCTGAGCTCGCAGCCGCTCTGAAGGAAAGGCTTTCGGAGGTGTTCAACCGCGGCTTCTGGGACGGCTACTACCAGGGCGCGAAGATGGGCCAGTGGAGCGAGGTTTACGGCAGCCAGTCCAAGCTGCGCAAGGTCTATGTGGGCAAGGTCAGTAACTGGTTCGACCGCATCGGGGTGTGCGAGATAACCGTGGAGAGTCAGCCTCTCTGCAAAGGAGACAAGGCTATGGCTATAGGCCAGACCACCGGCGTGGTGGAATTTGACATAGAAGATATGAGAGTGAACTTCCAGTCCGTTGAGCTTGCGGGCAAGGGAGTGCGTTGCTCGGTGGCGGTGCCTGGGAAGCTCCACCGGGGTGATAAAATATACAAATGGGTAGAAGCAGAATGAAAAGATTTTTCGCAGCAGTTTCAGCCTTGACGCTGTGCATCGGCGCCTTGGCACAGTCCAGCAACTTCCAGCTCGGAAAGTTCGTGGAAATACAGAACGCCATTCTTAGGGAGCTGAACCGCTCCTATGTGGATTCGCTGCCGGTTGAGCGTATGCAGAAGGCGGCCATCGACGCAATGCTTGAGGCGCTTGACCCTTACACCGTCTATGTTCCTGCCGAGCAGGATGAAGACTTCCGTCTCCAGATCGAAAAGTCCTATGGAGGAATAGGAGCCATCATCTTCAAGCCGGAGAAGGAGGGCAATGTGGTTATCAATGAGCCATATGCCGATTCCCCTTGCGCCAAGGCGGGCCTGGTGTGCGGCGATGAAATCCTGGAAATCAACGGTGAGAGCGTGGTGGGCAAGGACGCCGGAGAGTGCTCCTCAAGGATGAAGGGCCAGCCTGGCACCGAGGTGAAATTCAGGGTAAAGAAACTGCGCAGCCGTGACACCGTGGATGTCTATGTCACGAGGGAAAAGATTCATATTCCGGACATTGAATATGCCGCGATGCTGGATGACGGCAGCACGGGCTACATAGCCCAAAGCGGTTTCACCGAAGGAGTTGCGGACCAGCTGCGCTCCGAGATTCTCAAGCTCAAGAGGCAGGGAATGAAAAAACTCGTTCTCGACCTCCGAGGCAACGGAGGCGGGCTGCTTCAGGAAGCCGTCTCCATTGTATCTCTCTTTGTTCCAAGGGGTTCGGTGGTGGTGACCGCACGCGGGCGCGACCCCAAGGACGTGGTGACCTACAAGACCTTCAGGGACCCGCTCGACCTCAAGCTGCCTCTGGTGGTGCTCGTGGATTCGGGCAGCGCCTCGGCTTCGGAGATTGTGGCAGGAGCGCTTCAGGATATGGACAGGGCGACCATCATGGGCCAGCGTACCTTCGGAAAGGGACTTGTGCAGTCCATCAGGCCTCTGCCTTACGGAGGACATCTGAAGATTACCACCGCCAAATACTACACCCCGTCGGGACGCTGCGTCCAGGCCATAGACTACAGCAACCGCAATGCGGACGGAAGTGTGGGGCACATTCCGGATTCCCTGACCCACGTGTTCTACACCTCCCGCGGCAGGGAAGTCAGGGATGGAGGCGGAATCACTCCTGACATCAAGCTGAAAACCCCTGAGTATCCGGACATTGTGTACTCAATCGTGATGTCCGGGGTGTTGGAGGAATACGCCCTCGGCTATGTCCGTGAGCATCCGTCCATCGCTCCTGCCTCAGAGTACTGCTTTGACGACTGGGAGGGCTTCCTCAAGTTTATTGAGACCAAGCTCAAGGACAAAAAGGCTCTGGAAGAGCTCCGCCGCGAAGACATAGTGCAGTTTATCGAACAGGAAATCGTGGTGAGGTACTGGTTCCAGCCGGCTGCTGTCGAAGTAAGGCTCAAGTACGATTCCCAATTGAAAGAAGCCCTTCAGGCACCACTGATATGAAACTGGTATTTGCAACGGGAAACAGAGGCAAACTCTCTGAGGCTCAGGAGATTCTAGGGCCTGAGTATGAACTTGTCACCCCTTCCGATCTGGGGCTGGATGACGATGTCGAGGAGACCGGGAGCACCCTTTCCGAGAACAGTCTGATAAAGGCGAAGGCCCTGTGGGATGCCGCGCATCTGGATTGCTTTGCTGACGACACCGGTCTGGAGGTGGATTGCCTTGGAGGCGCTCCGGGAGTCTATACCGCCCGCTACGCAGGGCCTGATTGCAATTTTGATGACAATATGGAGAAGCTCCTCGCCGAGATGGCTAAGGCGGGAGGTCCCCGCACAGCCCGTTTCCGCTGTGTGGTAACCCTTATCCGTGGCGGAGAAATACGCCAGTTCGACGGTTGCCTGGAAGGGGAGATTGCCCTCCATCGCGAAGGCCGTCAGGGTTTTGGCTATGATCCTGTGTTCATCCCGCGCGAGTATCC
>CAKMNE010000132.1 GCA_927798505.1 uncultured Bacteroidales bacterium | reverse complement strand
TGCAGGTGAAAGGGGAGAGCTGCTCAAAACCTTCTACCAGAAGACCTTCCTTGTCAAGGTCTGTGAATCCGAGAGGGCCTTTGATTTTGGTCATCCCTTTTTCAACAGCCCATTTCTGGACTTCTTCCATCATGGTGTCAAGGACTTCCTGATCCTCGATGAAATCAATCCATCCGAATCGGGCACTCTGCTCGTTCCAGCGTTTGTTGGCTTCGTGGTTGATGATTCCCGCAACTCGTCCGACCACATTTCCTTTCGGGTCAAGTGCCAGCCACAACTTGGCTTCACAATAGTCGAAAGCGGGATTTTTGTCCGCCTGGAGGGTGGCATACTCGTCAGAAATGAGCGCCGGGACCCACCATTTGTCATTTTTGTACAGTTTTTCCGGAAAGTGAATGAATTTCTTCAAATCACGTTTTCCCTCTACTACCTTTAGAATGGGTTTCATTATTTCAGGTTTTAGTTGTCAAATCCCCGCAAAATTACAAAATTTCTGTGAAATGGAATCTCTTCGCCCGGCAGTTTATGATAATTGGGAGTTTTTGATTAATTTTGCGGCGAATTTACAGAAGACAGATATGGGTTCGACAGCAGCCATTACCGCCATACTTACTCTTCTTGCAGGAATAGGAATCTTCCTTGTGGCCTGCCAGATGATGAGTTCCAATCTTGAGGCGGCAAGTTCCAAAAAACTTAAGCATCTCTTTGCCAAGGCTTCCAAAAGCAAACTTCTGGGCGTGGGAATAGGTACTGTAGGTACCGCCGCCATCCAAAGTTCCGGTGCGACCACCGTGATGACCATAGGTTTTGTCAACGCGGGCATCATATCGCTCCAGCAGGCGGCAACTATCATTTATGGCGCTAACATAGGTACTACCGTCACGGCGCAGATTGTCGCGCTCGGTATGTTCGGAGGCGCGGGCATCTCCACTTCGGTCATCTTCTCCTCATTCGCGGGACTTGGCGCATTCCTCAGCCTGTTCTCCAAGAAGAGCAATATGAAGACCCTCGGCGGAATCCTCGCCGGTTTCGGAATGCTCTTCGTAGGACTCAGCCTGATGAGCGGCTCCATGAAGGATTTCGCGGCCCTCGAAGGTGTAAAGACCTTCCTTGCATCGATAGGCAACCCTGTGTTGCTGGTGTTGATAGGCGCTCTTTTCACGGCCATCATCCAGAGTTCATCGGTGATGACATCCATTGCCCTGGCTATGGTAGTGAGCGGGCTCATCTCGCTTGACCAGGGTATCTTCCTTACAATGGGTTCGAACATCGGTTCTTGTATAGTAGCAATTCTCGCCGGTATAACCAGCAGCAAGAATGCAAAGCGCACAGCTTTGATACACCTTATTTTCAACTGCGCCGGCGTAGTATTCTTCATGCTCGTCAACTGGATACTTTCCGGCCTGAGTCACGGCAGCCTCGGCTTCGGCAATATCTTCAACGCCGCCTTCCCGGGTGCGCCGCAGACCCAGCTCGCGATGTTCCATACCTTCTTCAACCTTGTCACCGTGCTGTGCATGCTGCCGCTTACCGACCTGCTCGTTAAGATTGTTATCAAAATGGTGCCGGATGTGCAGCAGGCAGAAGATCCGGACGCGCCTCGCCTGCACTATGTGGATAACAATATGTTGAAGACCCCGCCGGTTGCCGTAGAGCAGACCAAGCGCGAGATAGTGCGCATGTCCGAGCTTGCAATGGCCAATTTCAACCGTGCGCTGAGAATAGTAAGCACCCTGTCCTTCGAGGAGAAGGCCTCCTTTGAAAAGACTGAGAAGGAACTCAATTTCATCAACCGCGCCCTCGTGGATTTCGTTGTGAAGCTCTCCGAGCAGAAGGGACTCAGCGAGCACGACCACATCTATCTTGCAACCACTTACCGTACAATACGCGACCTTGAGCGCATCGGGGACTATGCCGAGAATATTCTGGAGTATTCCGAAGTTCTGGCTGAAGACGGCGCGGGATTCTCGAAGAAGGCAATAGAGGAAATTGCGAATCTGCAGGGCAAAGTGGGCGAGCTCTATGCTTTTGCAATGAAGGCATACGAAGACGAGGACCTGGATGCTCTCAACAAGGCAAACGAGGTGGAAGAGGAAATAGACGACATTACGAAAGTAATGGAGGACAACCACATTACCCGCCTGAGCGAGGGTATTTGCACTGCAAAGGTTGGCGCGCAGTACCTGTCCCTTACCTCAAACACCGAGCGTATCGCCGACCACCTGGTGAATGTGGCCAAGTCAATTCGCAGCCTTTCCAACCTTCAGTCATAAGACATTTTCCGTGCACGTTCTCTTTTCACCTTTGCTGAGAAGGCTGGAGAAAGCTTTGCTTCCCTCGGATTCGCCGGCAAGCCTGCAGGCTACTTCGTGATGTTCTGCATCTGCGGTCTTGCATATCTGCTTGCCTGGATACTGCAATGAATAAAAAAAAAGAGGGCGACCGCCCTCTTTTTTTATTGAAAAGCTTTTACTCAGCCTTTCCGTTGGAGCCGAGAACGTTTACAATCTTGTGGATGTAAAGTTTCTTCATCTCGTCACGTGCAGGTCCGAGGTACTTGCGTGGATCGAACTCGCCCGGCTTCTCAGCGAAGACCTTGCGGATGGCTGCGGTCATTGCAAGACGGCTGTCGGAGTCGATGTTGATCTTGCATACAGCGGACTTGGCAGCCTCACGGAGCTGCTCCTCAGGAATACCTACTGCATCAGGAAGTTTTCCGCCGAGGGAGTTGATCATATCGACATACTCCTGTGGAACTGAAGATGAACCGTGGAGAACGATAGGGAAGCCAGGAAGCCGCTTCTCGATCTCGTGGAGCACATCGAATGCGAGTGGAGGTGGAACGAGCTTTCCGGTCTTAGGGTCACGGGTGCACTGCTCAGGAGTGAACTTGTATGCGCCGTGTGAAGTTCCGATGGAGATTGCGAGGGAGTCGCAGCCGGTACGGGTAGCGAAATCCACAACCTCTTCAGGCTTGGTGTAGTGTGAAACCTCAGCGGCAACCTCGTCCTCGACACCTGCGAGAACTCCGAGCTCAGCCTCAACGGTTACATCGTACTGGTGGGCGTAATCTACAACCTTCTTGGTGAGGGCGATGTTCTCCTCGTAAGGAAGAGAGGATGCATCGATCATCACTGAAGAGAATCCCATATCAACGCAGCTCTTGCAGAGCTCGAAGCTGTCACCATGGTCGAGGTGAAGCACAATCTGCGGCTTCTCCCAACCGAGCTCCTTTGCGTACT
>CAKMNE010000131.1 GCA_927798505.1 uncultured Bacteroidales bacterium | reverse complement strand
ATTATGGCATAAGGACTTACAAGACTCGCAAGCGGGGTGCCCCCGAAATCCACATTGGCGCAGACCACCGGGCATTTCACCCTTTCGAGCCTAAGTGCCAGGTCTTCTATGCCGTTGTCGAACTCGTGATTGCCAAGAGTGATGCAATCGTAGCGCATGGCGTTGATGACATTCACCTCCAGGCTTCCGCCCAGCTCGGTGTAGTAGGATGAGCCTTGGTTGAAATCGCCCGCGTGGAGGAGCAGCACACCATATTCTCCTCGCTCGCTGCGCACGCTGTCGATTATCGCAGCCCTTTCGATTATACCGCCGCGGCCTTCATACGGCGCAGTGCGCATGGCTTCGTGGTGGCTGTGCGTATCATTTACATGCAGGATGGAGAGTTCCTTGCGTACCGCGCAGCTGCAAAGGGCGAGCGCGCAGGCCAATAGGCATACAGTCTTTCTCATTTCGTTATATGGACCCTCCCGTCGGTCGGATATTCAAATGGTTTGGATTCGAGGGCGAAGCGCTTGACGGCCGGGATTATGGCGTCGCGAACCAGCATTTCCGAGCGAACGACCTCGACCGCGCCCTTCGAAAGGAAGTAATGGTCTCCCCCGTTGAGCAGGAAATCTATGGATACGAGATTGTATATCCTCTCATCATCCAAGGGCTCTCCGCCTATTTCCACGCTGACCAGCCTGTTCCCCTCGATGGCAATCCTTGCGCCACCGATTACCTGAGGCCCCGTCTCGGCCATCTGGGTAAACACTTCCCTGAGCCGGCTGCCCGGTATGCGGATGAGGCAGAGGTAGTTTTTGAAAGGGAACATGGATATGATATCGTCCAGCAGTATCTCGCCCTGCGGGATGTCGGTGCGCACTCCCCCTTTGTTCAGGATGGAGACGTCCATTTTCTCCCCGAAGAGCAGGGACCCTTGCGCAAGAATCACGTCAGCCGCGAAATCATAGAGCTCACACTCAGGGCTTGTGCGCATCAGCGCCTTAGGCGAATAGCCTATGACCTGCTTGAGCTCGCGCATGGCCGGCTGGGCCTCGATCAGAAGCCGGGCGACCTCAGGGGTGCATCCGCCTTGGAATTCAGCCCCGTTGGGGGCATGGTAGGCGGCGCCTTCCACCGTGCCCAGAGCCTCGGTCACGTTGTCCGCCGTGGTCGCCTTCACGCCCGTGCGATGGGCGTCGGCTGGAATCTCCTTCCACCTGTAGGCCGGCGCGCAGGAGGCGAGGACGAGGAATGCCGCGAGAAGGGCTGCTGCTTTATTCATATCTACTTCATTTTAAGCCATTTCCAAAGGTCCTTGAAGGTGGTCTTCTTGCCGAACATCAGGATTCCCACCTTGTAGATCTTGGCGCTGAGCCAGGCCATGGCCACGGTGGTTGCAAGAAGCAGCACTATCGAGAGGGCAATCTGCCAGCCCGGTACCCCGAAAGGAATGCGGGCAAGCATCACGATTGGCGAGGTGAACGGAATGAGCGAGCCCCATACCGCGAGCGAGCTGTCAGGCGCGTTGAAGGCGTAGAGGGCTATGATATAGCCTATCATCAAAGGTATGGTTACAGGCATCTGCAGTTGCTGGCTGTCGCCTTCGTTCTCCACCGCCGATCCAATCGCCGCGAACAGCGAAGCATAGAGCAGGTAGCCGAGGATGAAGAAGACGAGGAAATAGAGCGCTATCGCGCCTATGTTGATGCCTTGGATGGTGGCTATGATGCTGCCCAGCTCGCTGTTCTGGCTCAGGGTGTCCATCATATCGGAAGATGCATTCATGCCTTCCATTGCCTGCATGCCACCGGACATCTGCTCCACGAGGGCGGCAGGGTCGGCATCACCTATGAGCTTAGGGGCTATGAAGCCCATGCCTACGCTTACGAGCACGCCGGTAAGGAGTATCCAGAGAAGGAACTGGGTGAGGGCCACGGCAGCTATTCCTATGATTTTGCCGAACATCAGCTCGGTGGCACGCACGGAACTGATGAGCACCTCAACCACCCTGCTGGATTTCTCTTCTATTACGGCGGACATCACCATTCCTCCGAACATAGTGATAAAGAGGAAGATAATGATGCCGAGCACCATTGAAAGTATGGAGTTGACTCCGGCGTCTGAGACTTTTTCCTCTCCGGATTCAGAGTCTATGGTGTAGCTGTTGATGCGTATGTCGGCTTTGACGTCCTTCATTATCTGATCCAGGCCGTCAATATTGTAAGTGCTTATCCTGTAAGCTTCTACCGCCTCCTCAATACGCCCGGACATAAGCTCGGTGGTGGTCATTCCTATCGGCTTGAGGGAGGTGAAGTCGGCAGTGACGCTTTTCTGGGCGTCGATCGGCGAGATGCCGAGCACGGCGTCGAGGTTGTACTCCTTCAGATGGGCCTTGACGCTGTCCAGAGGCATGTCTGACATGTCCACATAGCGCAGGACTTCATTGCTTTGCATATATGGCATCACTATGCCTGAACGGTCCACTACTGCGACGGTCTTGGTTTCCTCTTTGGAATTGAGCATCAGCAGCATAGGCACTACGCAGAGGGCTGCCATCAGGACAGGCACCACAAAGGTGGTTACCAGGAAGCTCTTTTTCTTGACGCGGGTAAGGTATTCGCGGCGGATGATTATCCCTATAGTATGCAGATTCATAGTTTACCTCCCTTCAGTTACGAGTTTGATGAAAATGTCGTTCATTCTAGGCATCAGTTCCTTGTAGGAATTGATGGTAACGCCCTTTGCCAGATAGCTCTCGAGGGTGCTTGTTCCGTCAGTTTCGCGAGGGAGCACCACTTCGTGGCGTCCGTCAGCGTCGGTATAGACAAGCTCGACATTGTTGTTGCCGTACTCGCGGCGGATTTCGTTGACGTCTCCGGTGATTACCAGCTTGCTCTTGTTGATCAGGGCTATGCTGTCGCAGAGTTCCTCGACGCTTTCCATGTTGTGTGTGGAGAGTATGATGGTGGCGCCTTCCTCCTTGAGCCTGAGGATTTCCTTGCGGATGACCTCCGCGTTGACCGGGTCGAAGCCGGAGAACGGCTCATCGAGTATCATCAGTTTAGGCTTATGAACCACTGTGGTGATGAACTGGAGTTTCTGGGCCATGCCCTTGGAGAGTTCTTCGACTTTCTTGTCCCACCAGCCTTCTATTCCGAAGCGGACGAACCACTCCTTGAGGGCCTGCTGGGCCTGAGAGGAACTCATTCCCTTGAGCTGGGCGAGATACATCGCCTGTTCACCCACCTTCATTTTGCGATAAAGGCCACGCTC
>CAKMNE010000130.1 GCA_927798505.1 uncultured Bacteroidales bacterium | reverse complement strand
CGGAATCCCGAAGTGCAAGTCCTGTATTCATAACTCCCTCGAGATTAGTTCTCAAATGGGATAACCGATACGTAAGATTTATCCTCTCTCTTGCGTGTGAACTTTACAGTTCCGTCAACGAGAGCGTAAAGAGTGTGGTCTTTACCCATACCTACGTTCTTGTCTGGATTGTGGACTGTACCCCTCTGGCGTACGATGATGTTGCCAGCCTTTACAGTCTCGCCACCGAATTTCTTGAGTCCAAGACGCTTGCTCTGTGACTCACGACCGTTCTTTGAACTTGATTGACCTTTCTTGTGTGCCATAATTCAATTCCGTTAAAATTAAGCGAGTACAATGTCTGCGATCTGGATTTTTGTGAGCTTCTGACGGTGACCGTTGCACTTCTGGAAGCCCTTGCGGCGGATCTTCTTGAATACGAGGACCTTGTCAGCCCTTACATCATCAGCGAGTACGGTAGCCTTTACGCTAGCGCCCTCAACATAAGGAGCACCTACCTTGACCTCACCTGCGTTTTCTACGAGGAGGACCTTGGTGAACTCCACTGCAGCACCTTTTGCATCCGGAAGACGGTTGCAGAAGATTTCGTTGCCAGCTTCAACCTTGAACTGCTGGCCGGCAATTTCTACGATTGCGTACATTATTAAAAACTCTTTTCAAGTTTTCGACCGCAAGCGGATACCTTCAGGGCATCTCTTGGCGAGCTTGACGGCCATCTGTTTTTTCGGACCGCAAAAATACCTTTTTTTTCTTTTCTGACCAAAAATTTTTCTAAATTTGTGAACACTTTTGTTACATCAATGGAAACCACCTTCACTTACGACAAGACAGTGACCGGCCGGAACTTCATCGGAAGAAAGGCTGAGTGCGCCCAGTTGAGGGATATTCTCTCACGCGGGCTCAATGTTTCCATATACGAACCGGCCAAGACCGGAAAGAATTCCCTCATCTGCCAGACTCTCTTCGAAATGAAGGCGGCGGAGCTGAGTTTCAGGACCGCAGAGTTTTCTCTTCTTAACATAAGGACTATGGCGGATTATTGCATACGCCTGATATCCACCGTGGCAGGCGTATTCGCAAGTACGCCTGAGGAACATTGCGCCTTGGTTGAGGAATATCTTGGAGGCAGTTCCTTTGCCTATGACGGGCCGTCCTTCGCCCACGGCGGAGCGCTCGTGTCCCTGAGCGAGGACCTGAAGGCTGACGACCTGCGTGCCGCCCTCAGCTTCCCATACAGGCTTGCGGAAAAGACGGGCACCAGGCTGCTGGTAATTGTTCACGAATTCCAGAACATTCTGCTAAACGAAGGACCTGACACCATGCTGAACATCTACGAAGAGGTAGTGCGCAAGGCCGGGCCTCGCCAGAGGGAGCTGTGCTCCTGGATATGGGTGGGCAGCCGCGTCAATGCGATGAAGACCATCTTCGAGCAGAAGCGCTATTTCTACCGTATGGTGCAGCGTGTCAAACTCGAGCCAATCTCATACAAGGAAATAGAGAACCACGTCATCAAGGGCTTTCTGGTCAGCGGAAAGGTGATTGAGAAGGAGTTCGTGGAGAAGATATGCGGAATCCTGCAGAACAACATCTACTACGTGAACCATTTTGCAGCCATTTGCGATGGACTCAGCCGCGGTTACATAGTGGTTCCGGTAGTGGAGGAGAGTCTTCAGACCATGCTTGCAATCCACCAGCCGCGTTTTGTGGCCGCGATGAATGAACTTACCACCTTCCAGCTTTTCCTGCTGCGCGCGATCCTGGACGGGGAGTCCATGTTCAGCTCGGCGGATGTCATCGAGCGCTACAGGCTCAACTCCTCCGCCAATGTGCGCCGGCTCAAGGACGCCCTGTGCAAAAAGGAAATCATCACCTTTACGGAAGATGATAAAGCGGTCATTCTCGACCCGCTGTTCGAGTATTGGATGAGGAAGTACTACTTCAACATCTAGATTTCAGCATCCAGTTTCCGCAGTCTTTCCGCCCTCAGGGCAAGCCACTGAGTCTCCTTCCACATGCCGTGTCCGCAGGTAGGGACCGCGTAGTATTCTTTTGGCGAGCGGATATGGTTCCAAATTGAGAAATTGGTATGCGGAGGGCAGACGTCATCCTGAAGGCCGAAGGCCATCAGCACTGGGCATTCGATTCTGTCCGCAAAGTTCTTCACATCGAAATAGGACATCACCCCGAGGACCTCGTTTCTGTCAAGTCCCTGGGAATCAGCAGTTTCCATTACTTCCCACATAGGCCACCACACTATTTTGTAATAGTCCGGGTAATCGCCAAGGAAAGGCACCGAAGGAAGGGCAATGGCAACACGATTATCCAGAGCCGCGGCAATCAGAGTAAGTGCTCCACCCTGACTTTCTCCACGCACGGAGACTTTTCCAGAATCGGTCCTGTCAAGAGAGAAGATGAAATCCAAAGCCCTCTTGACATCGCAGAATGCGCCCCTGTAATAGAAATTTTCCTTGGAGTCGAGTCCGCGGTCAATCCATCTGCTGTTATCGGCCTTGAATATGCCCTGGTCGCGAATGCTCACGACAAAATCTATTGTCTGAGGCTCGGCAGAAGGGTCGAACCAGTAGGGGTCCGAACCATAGCCCATAAACTCCACATGGGCAGGATACTTTCCTTCAGCCACAGGCACACAGAGGATGCCGCCCGCAACTGCTCCGCCAAGGGACTTGAATTCGACGGTATAGCTTGTCCTGAGAGAGTTGCTATGCTCGGGAACTTCCGTCAGAGTGACATCCATAGGAATCTGCTCCAGCTCAGCAAAAGTCCTCTCCCAGAAAGCGTCGAAATCCTCGGCCTTGCTCTGCGGCGATACTATTTTCTCCGGGTCTACGCCGATATTGAACCTCGGGCAGGCATCCGTCTGCTGGCCAAGCGCGAGGGATGCCCTAACCTGATAGAAACCCGGAGCGAGGGAGCTCATGTCGAAACAAACAGTGCCTGCCGCTCCCTTAGGAAGACTGCGGCTAAAACTCAATACTGTGTCCTGTCTTGCACACATCAGGGTGGTGTCGGAGACTATTGCCACATCCAGACGGGCCTCGCAGGAAGCCGGGTTGAAGGTTCTGAATATCAGTTTCCTTTCTTTTCCGGTAAAGAGCCATCCGTCAGAAGGCTCCGCTGCTACCCTTGCCTTTGAATTGAGCGTCGCGGCAAAGTCCCTGATGAGGGCAACGGTGGAAGCATCGCTTGCGAAAACGGAATTCAGGCCCTGCTGCTCCTGGAAAGGGTCTCCGCACAACTCATCTCCTCTCTGCC
>CAKMNE010000129.1 GCA_927798505.1 uncultured Bacteroidales bacterium | reverse complement strand
GAAAACGAAAACACCAAGCCAACCTCACATCCTAAGATTATGGTTGCCTCGGTGCGCGAATACGACTACGCTCTTGCAAAGAAAAACGAGGAGGAACTCCTCAAACTCAGCTACACTTACGATGATATGGCAATTGTTGCCAAGATGAAGGAAATAGTGCCTGAGTACCGCAGTCAACATAGCAAATACGAGCGCCTTGACAAGTAGGCGCCCGCATTTGCTGAAATCAATTATTTAACTTTAATCATATCCACCGGCTGAGTCTTGTCCGGGTCGCAGAGTGCGCTCTGATATTTGATGCGCTTGAAATCTATCGCGCTGAGGTCTATGCAGCGTATATTCTGATTCCACGCGGTCTTGAAGTAGTATTTCAATCCTGAAAGGTCTGCGGAAGTGGTGATTTGTGTGGCGCTTGGAAGACCCTCAGGGCACTGTCCCTTCTTGTGCTGCACCCCAATCGGAATGTCGAAGTTGTTAAGGATATGGAATGCCATTGTCACTGTGTCGAAGGTATTGTCGAGAAGCGGTGCATTTGCGGAAAAGAGTGCAGCGCGGACAAATCTTGAAGGTGGTGTGAAATCGCCCGGAATCCCGAGAAGACCGGTGCCTCCTCCCAGAGGTTCAAGTTCGAATCCTTCTCCCAGATTCTGATTCTCGACTGCTCCCGGAACCAGGTTGATGTAGTTGCGCATATTGGTCTGATGCCATGCGAAATCCGGAGAATTGGTGAGCACTCCAAGCGGATTCTCATAGAATACAGGCTCTCCGTCAATAAATTCCAGAACTACGATTCTTCCTCCCGGTTCACTGAAACGCCAGTGTACTGTGCCTACGGCAGGATCGAGCGAGCAAACCTGAACCTTGGAAAGTCCTTCCTTCATTTCGTCAATGGTAGCGAAGTTGGAAAGCACCCAGCTCACCAGCTGCATATCGCAGATGCTGGAAGAGAGCTTGCTTTCGTCAAATTCCGGATAGGTGCCGAAGCCCGGGAAGAAGAACAAACCGGCAGAGAGGCCTTTTTCGTTCAGTCCGTCAACGATAAACGGTTCATATTCGGTATATACTCCGGCGTAACCGTAGCGGGCCTTGAAACTCATCGCCTGTTTGCCTGCAGGGCCCATGGAGCTCTGCTTGTAACCGCGCGGTACAATAGCGTAACCGCAGTCCATAGGGGTTTTGAGCCATTCCACCGTTCTTGCCACTACGCGGGCGTCATCCTTTGTCTTCAGCGCAATGCCGGTGCATGCATCCGCTGTATGGATTGCGCAAGGCAGCAGTATAGCCGCGAGCGCGATGCAAATCTTGTATGTTCGTTTCATAATGGATAAAATTTAAGCCTGCAATGACAATCATTATGCCAGTTGCAGGCTTGGTTTACAGCTATTTGCAAGATTGTAAATCGTCCTCATTGACTTCCTTGTACCAAAGTCCGTGGAGATTGCAATACGAGTAAATCCCTTTCACATGACCCGAGCAGCAGCAGAACTTCGCGCTTGGTGCCAGGCCGTTCTTGTAGTCAAGTTCCCGAATCTGAATACCGGAAGTAGTCTCCAGAGCGACGAAGACAATGTGATGCTCTTCAGTGGCAGGGTGAGGGATTGAACCTACGCGAACCTCAACTGTGCAGGCATCCAGTCTCTCGAATACCGGCAGGTGCTTCTCAAGACCGCTGTCTTTTGTCTTAGGGAGAAGCTCATCCATAGGAGAGCCGCAGCACTCAGGTGTAACACCTGAATCAACTATCATGCAGATAATGTTGCCACAGGTCGGGCAGATATAAAATTTTGTATCCATAACAAATGAATTTTGTATTGCAAATATGGTGGAAAATACTGATTTCCTGTGCTCAAATAATGAAATCTTGTGCGTTTATGACTCGGTAGCCGCCTCGATTTTCTTCATCATCGCGAACATTATGACTGCTGCCACAAGGCAGAGGCCGATGAGTATTCCCCAGTTTGCCATAAGCGGAATCTTGTTCCAGAGCTTTGACGGTATCATTGAAAGATAGTTGCCAAGCGCAGTTGCGGCGAACCATCCGCCCATCATCATTCCCTTGTACTTAGGAGGAGCCACCTTGGTGACGAAGCTCATTCCCATAGGGGAGAGCAGCAGCTCAGCGAAGGTGAGGGTGAAGTAAGTTCCTATCAGCCATGCAGGACTGAGTATGCTCTGAGTCTGTCCCTCTGCGAGGTCCTTAGGCGAAGTGAGGCCGAAGGATGCCAGGGTGATAATCACGAAGCCGAGGGCGGCAACCAACATTCCGATGGCGATTTTCTTCGGTGCTGAAGGCTCTTTGCACTTCTTTGCGAGGCTCTCGAAGATTACCATTGAAATAGGTGTGAGGGCCACTACGAAGAATGGGTTGAACTGCTGGAAGTCGGACGGCTGGGCAGCGATAGGGTTGCTCATTGATGCATACAGTGCATATGCGCCTCCCCACAGTGCGAGAGTGACGGCACCGCAGATGATTTTGGTCTTCTTCGAATCAGACTGGAAGACTGAGAAGAGGGTGTAAACGGAAGCCGCAATCATTGCGAGGGAACCGATGTTGAAACCGAGCCTGAGTCCGCCGGAGACGGTGAGGTTGGTGTACTTCTTGGCGAAGAAGGTAAGGGCGGAACCGTTCTGGTGGAAGGCCATCCAGAAGAAAATGACCACTGCAAACACTAAAATGAGGGCTACCATCCTGTCCTTGGTCTGCTTAGGAGTCAGTTCGACAACCGTGGCATCAGTCTTCTTTGCCTGCTTGGTGTTGACATCAGCGTGCTTGAACCAGTTGCGGCATCCGAAGTAGATGGCAACGGAGAGAATCAGCGATACGCAGGCTACTCCGAAGCATAGGCCGTATGCGCCTGACAGGGCTTCCAGATACTCCGGAGCCTGGTTGGCGGCGTCATAGACAAATCCGTGGTTGCCGAGATAGATATTGGTGATCTTCTTGGCCATCGAAGGGGCAAACATAGCTCCAATGTTAATAGCCATGTAGAAGAGGCTGAACGCCGAGTCACGCTTTGCGGAATACTTCGGGTCATCATAAAGATTTCCGACCAGTACCTGAAGATTTCCCTTGAACAGACCGGTTCCGATAGCAACCAGGGCAAGTCCTCCGAACATCATCAGTTTTCCGCTCAGACCGGCTCCGGTCGGGATGGCAAGTCCCAGGTAGCCGAGGAACATCACGGCAATACCGATAGTTACACATTTTCCGTAACCGATCTTGTCGGCGAGAATGCCACCGAAGAACGGCATAAAGTAAACACCTGCCAGGAAGATGGCATATACCTCTCCGGCTGTTCCCTCATCCCATCCGAACTTGGCCTGCATCAGCAGGGTAAGGATGGCAAGCATGGTGTAATAGCCAAAGCGCTCGCCAGTGTTGGCGAGGGCTAAGGCAAATAGACCTTTAGGTTGTCCTTTGAACATAGTAATTTATCGTTTTGTTAATTGTTTTGCTGTCCTTTTGGAGG
>CAKMNE010000128.1 GCA_927798505.1 uncultured Bacteroidales bacterium | reverse complement strand
ATTACCGTAATGAATACGAACAGCGGGCTGAACATATTGATGAAATACGGTATGAAGTTCAGGTAGTAGTCGAAGATTATGGCATTCAGAGGGGCTTCATTCTTCACGAAATCGTCAATCTTCTCCGAAATGTCGAAGATGATGACTATGCCGATGATCAGAATCAACGACACGAAGAAGGTAAGCATGAACCTTTTGAATATGTACCAGTCGAGTTTCTTTATCATTAGAGTCTGGTGGTGATTCTTTTAACCGTGGCTTCTTTCCAGGTGCTGAAATCGCCTTCCTCAATATGCCTGCGCGCCTCGCGCACGAGGTCCAGGTAGAAGGCGAGATTGTGCTCGGAAGCTATCATGGCTGCGAACATCTCCCCTGCTATGAAAAGGTGCCTCAGGTAGGCCTTGGAGTACGCGTGGTCCACAAAGGAGCTGCCGCTCGGGTCGAGTTCCGAGAAGTCGTTCTCCCATTTGGCGTTGCGCATATTCATAATACCGTTCCAGGTGAAGAGCATTCCGTTGCGGCCGTTGCGGGTCGGCATCACGCAGTCGAACATATCCACGCCTCGCGCAATTCCTTCAAGGATGTTGGCAGGGGTGCCTACGCCCATAAGGTAGCGCGCCTTGTCCTGCGGGATGACCGGATTCAGCACTTCCAGCATCTCGTACATCGTTTCGGTAGGCTCGCCGACCGCGAGGCCTCCGATAGCTATACCCACATCCGCGTACTGCAGCGCATGCTCGGCCGCTTCGACGCGAAGGTCCGGATACACGCAGCCCTGGATTATCGGGAAAAAGGTCTGCTCATAGCCGTAGAGGGGCTCGCTCTGGCGGAAACGGGCGGCATAGCGCTCGAGCCAGCTCTTGGTGAGTTCGAGGGATTTCTTCGCATAGGCGCGATCGGCGTCGCCCGGGCAGCATTCGTCCAGGGCCATCATTATGTCTGCGCCTATGATGCGCTGTGTATCAACGTTGTTCTCAGGCGTGAACTGATGCTTCGAGCCGTCAATATGGGAGCGGAAGGTGCAGCCTTCCGGCGTGAGCTTGCGTATGGGACTGAGGGAAAAGACCTGAAACCCGCCGCTGTCAGTAAGTATCGGCCTGTCCCAGCTTTCGAATTTGTGCAGCCCTCCGGCGGCCTTGAGGGTGTCGAGCCCCGGCCTGAGGTAGAGATGGTAGGTGTTGCCCAGAATTATCTCAGCTTTGATGTCGTCCTTGAGGTCGTGGTGATAGACTCCCTTGACGGTTCCGACGGTTCCGACAGGCATAAATATGGGAGTGTGAATCTCTCCGTGGTCAGTTGTTAGTACACCCGTTCTCGCTGCCGAGTGGGGGTCTTTGCTGAGAAGCTGAAATTTCATGCGCCAAATATAGCAAAATTCCGACTAATTCCCTTTCTTTGCAATCATGAAAGTAAGAGTAATCAACCGCAGCGCCAATGCGCTCCCTTCCTATTCTACAGAGTTGTCAGCCGGAATGGATGTCCGGGCGGATATTCCCGAGCCACTTGTCCTTGAGCCTCTCCAGAGAAAGATAGTTCCTACAGGGCTCTATCTGGAGATTCCGGCAGGCTTTGAGGTCCAGGTGCGTCCGCGCAGCGGTCTTGCCGCCAAACACGGAATCACCGTGCTCAACAGCCCGGGAACCATAGATGCGGATTACAGGGGTGAACTCAAGGTGATTCTCGTGAATCTGTCTTCCGAAGCCTTTACCGTCGAATCAGGGGAAAGAATAGCCCAGATTGTACTGGCCAAGCACGAAACAATCGAGTGGGAAAGCACTGAAGAGCTGTCGGACTCAGGCCGCGGAGCGGGTGGCTTTGGCAGCACAGGCGTCAAATAAGTACACAAGTATCAAGGAGATAATCGCTCCTGCAGCAAAACCGACAAGCACATCTCCAAGATAGTGCTTGCCCACGAACACGCGGCTGACTCCCACCAGGGCGGCCCACAATCCTATCAGTGATGAATAGACGCGCGCCGGTGTGCGCTTCAAGCCCCTTCGCAGGGCGTGGGCGCTGCATATGGCGAAAGCCACGGCATTTGCGGCATGCGCGGAGAAGAAGGAGTAGCTGCGGCTCCGGCCTTCCAGAAGGCGCAGGCCCATGGAGCACATATACTCATCATTGCACGGCCGCGGACGCGCCACCCAGTTCTTGATGAGGTTGGCAAACTGGTCCACGCAGAGTATGGCAAGGGCGGTGAGCTGGATATATGCAAGGCCGCGCTTCCATCCGAGGCGCCATACCATCAGGGCGGCGACCATCAGGTAGAGCGGAATCCAGACGTTCCTGTCGCTCAGCAGCTGCCACATCCCGTCGGTAAAAGGGCAGTGCAGGCCGTTAAGCCAGAGGGTTACTGATTGGTCAAGCTGTTCCATAGGATGTCCTTGAGTTCCTTGAGGCCCTGCTGATTTGTGGAGGATATGAATACGTGCGGCACTTTGCGCGGCAGGTGCCTGGCTATATCCTTTTCGATCTCAGCGTCTATGAGGTCGCATTTGGTAATGGCCAGAACCCTCTGTTTGTCAAGCAGTTCCGGATTATAGAGCTGGAGCTCGCGCAGGAGTGTCTTATAGGCACCCGGGATGTCTTCTTCGGTGCAGGCGACCATGAAGAGCAGCACGGAGTTGCGTTCGATATGGCGAAGGAAGCGATGGCCTATTCCCCTTCCCTCGTGCGCGCCCTCGATGATTCCCGGGATGTCGGCCATCACGAAGGACTGGTCGTCGTAGTAGCGCACGATTCCGAGATTAGGCTCGAGGGTGGTGAAGGCATATGATGCGATTTTCGGTTTCGCTGAGGTTATGGTGGAGAGCAGGGTGGATTTTCCGGCATTCGGGAAACCCACAAGACCTACGTCCGCGAGGAGTTTGAGTTCGAGTATGAACCAGCCTTCCTGGCCTTCCTCTCCTGGCTGGGCATAGCGCGGAGTCTGCTGGGTTGCACTTTTGAAGTTGTTGTTGCCAAGCCCTCCGCGGCCTCCGCGGCAGAGAATGCGTTCCTCTCCGGGCTCCATCATCTCGAACAGGACTTCCCCGCTTTCCGCATCCCTGGCAACTGTTCCTACAGGAACGGGCAGGATGATGTCCGGAGCGTTTTTGCCGTGGCGCAGGGAGCCCTGACCGTTCTCGCCATCCTCGGCGAGAATGTGCTTGCGGTATTTTAGGTGTATGAGAGTCCAGTACTGCGGTTCGGCCTTGAGTATGACGTGGCCTCCCCGGCCGCCGTCTCCCCCGTCCGGTCCTCCCTTCGGGACATATTTCGCGCGATGCATATGCATCGAACCGGCACCGCCGTGCCCCGACCTGCAGAATATCTTTACGTAGTCTATGAAATTGCTGTCTGCCATACTATTATTGTTAAGTCTGCAAAGATAGTGATTCTTTTTGTCTTTGCTGAGCTGTTCTTCCATCAGGCGGATGCGCTGGGGCATTGTTTCTTCGATGGTCTTGCACGTGGTGATGTTTTCTGCGT
>CAKMNE010000127.1 GCA_927798505.1 uncultured Bacteroidales bacterium | reverse complement strand
ACATACGGAAAAGGTCTCCCGCAAAAATAGCGGCTTCGTCGCCGCCGGCACCGCCTCGGATTTCCACTATAGCGTTCTTGGAATCATCCGGGTCGGCAGGAATGAGAAGAAGCTTGATATTATCCT
Organism: uncultured Bacteroidales bacterium; assembly: GCA_927798505.1. GTDB lineage: Bacteria > Bacteroidota > Bacteroidia > Bacteroidales > UBA932 > Cryptobacteroides. The sequence continues at coordinate 3,453 of CAKMNE010000127.1, read as the reverse complement.
CCATCTGTGGAATCTTCGGTTCCAGTTCGGAGATTTCCTCCTTTGCCATCTCCCTCAGATCCTCGTCCTTTTCGTTTGCGAGTATATCCTTGGCTGAGGCAATGTTGTCAAGTGTTTTCTTGTACTCCTGGCCCGCCTTGATGATGGGCTCGAGTTCCTTGTAGTCCTTGTTGAGCTGGACAAATTTCTTCATATCGGACATAGCTTCAGGGCTGGAAAGCTGCTCCTGAAGATTCTGGAATTTGTCCTGCAGTGAAAGTACCTTTTCGAGTAATGTTGTTGCCATAGGAGCGCAAATTTAGCAAAAAAACCTCAAATGCTGAAATTATGATAGTGTGGACCGAAACGCTCGAAGGCTTCCCTGTCCAGCATCTCGCGGTCATCGGGATGTGCAATGGAAATCAGCAGTTTGGCCCTTTCCTGTAGGCTTCTGCCATAAAGGTCAACCGCTCCGTACTCTGTTACTATCCAGTGAGCATCGGCGCGAGGAGTCACCACTCCCCCGGCGGTATTGAGCGCAGACACAATCTTGTTCTTTCCCTTGTTGGTGCGGGAGGCGAAGGCGGTGATGGACTTTCCTCCCTCGGACATGGTGGCACCCTTTACGAAATCGAGCTGTCCGCCGGTTCCGCTGAAAATGCGAGTCCCTATGGAATCCGCACAAATCTGACCGGTAATATCCACTTCGGTGGCGGAATTGATGGCCTTCATATGTGGATTCCGGCTGATTACCCAAGGGTCATTGGTGTATTTGATATCCTTCATCAGCACTGAAGGATTGTGGTCAATGAAATCATAGACTTCCTGGCTTCCCAGAAGGAAGGATGAAACCACCTTGCCGGTATCGATTTTCTTGGCTGCGCCATTGATCACTCCGGCTTTGATGAGCCTTAGCAGCCCGTCTGCAAACATTTCAGTATGCAGTCCGAGGTTCTTGTGGCCACCAAGTTGGGCGGCAAGGGCATTAGGCAGGGCGCCTATTCCCATCTGCAGACAGTCCCCGTCATCCACGAGTGCGGCGCAGTTCTTGCCGATCAGCACCTCCGTCGGGGTAGGCTCCGCGAAGGCCGCGGTCACCAGAGGGGTGTCATCCTCGACAAGATAATCGAACTTATCGATATGCACCAGGTCTCCGTATGCGAAAGGCACGTGCGGATTGACCACGCCTATCACAAGCCCGGCACTCTCGATTGCGGCAACAGAGCAGTCCACAGAAGTTCCGAGACTGACATAGCCGTCAGCATCCGGAAGGGAAATATTGACCAGAGCGGCCCCCAAAGGAATTACTCCCCTTCTGTACAAGGCCTGGCTCTCTCCCAGATGGACCGGAATGTAATCCGCATAACCCGCATTCACATTGGCCCTAACATTAGGCCCCACAAAGAAGCCCTGCTCGAAGAAAATGCCTTCATAGCGAGGCTCGCTGTAGGGAGCAGGCCCTTCGGTATGGAAATGGTGGAAGTGCAGGTCGGTCACATCACCGGCATCCGCCCTGCGGCAGAGGGCCTGAATCAGACAATGCGGAACGCTGGCTACGCTGCTCAAGTGCACGTGGCAATGGGAAGGGATGTGGCTTACCGCCTCATCTGCGCTGACAAAACGTATGTCCTTCATTCGGGAATATTCTTTATATTTGCGCACAAAAATAAGAAAAATAAAGATGCATACAAGGGAAGAAAAACTTGAAGCCTTCGGCCGCTTGATTGATTTGATGGACAAACTCAGAGAAAAATGCCCGTGGAACGCCGCCCAGACCATGGAATCCATACGACCGATGACAGAGGAGGAAGTTTACGAGCTCAGCGACGCAGTTATCAAAAAAGATATGGGAGCAACCGCGAAGGAAATAGGAGACCTGCTCTACCATATGGTTTTCTATGCACGCATAGCCGAGGAAAAAGGAGATTTCGACATTGCCGACTGTATGCAGAAGATAATCGACAAAATGGTTTTCCGCCATCCTCACGTATTCGGACCTGAGGCTGGAACTCCAACCAGCGCAAAGGAAATCGCCGACACTTGGGAATTGGTGAAAGCCAAAGAAAAGGGAGGCAACAAAACCGTGATGGAAGGGATTCCGGACTCCATGCCCGCCCTGCTCAAGGCTATGTCGATGCAGGAGAAGGCCCGCGGATGCGGCTTCGACTGGGAAGAGCCGAGACAGGTCTTCGACAAGGTGAAGGAAGAGCTTGGGGAAGTGGAAGAAGCCCTGGATGAGCAGAATCGGGACAATATCGAAGCGGAATTCGGAGACCTGATGTTCTCTGTCATCAATGCGGCCAGACTTCACGGAGTGGATCCCGAAAAAGCATTGAACAGAACCTGCAGCAAGTTCCGCAGACGCTTCACCTACCTTGAGTCAAAGACACTGAAAGTTGGTCGCAAGTTAACGGATATGACCCTCGCCGAGATGGACGAGATCTGGGATGAAGCCAAGGCTCTCGGCCTCTAATCCTGAATAAAGAAAGAGAAATGCACCCTTCCGTAAACCCGCTCCTTGAAAAAGCGCGGGTGGGAAGTGAATGAATGGTCTGCGCCGTGCTCCAGTATGAACCAGCACTGAGGATGGAGTATCCCAGCGTCGAAGACCTTGTCCGGAATGGTTTCAAGCCCTTCCAGGGCATATGGGGGATCGGCAAAGACAATGTCGAACTTCTCACGGCATATACCAAGAAAATCGAACACATTCTCGTGGACTGCCGTTACATTCTTGAGCCCAAGCCTGGCCGCCTCGCTGCGGATGAACTGCGCACTGTCGCGGTTCATTTCCACAGACCAGACGCGCCCTACGCCCCGGGAACCGAATTCAAAAGCAATCGAGCCAGTTCCGCCAAAGAGGTCAAGCACTTTCAGGTCCTCGAACTCCCAGTTATTGTCAATCACATTGAACAGGGCCTCCTTGGCATAGTCGGTAGTGGGCCTTGCCGGATATCCGTATGGTGGGTTGACAGTCTTGCCCTTAAGGGCTCCTCCTATTATCCTCATATCGCACGGAACTGTTCTACAGCCTTGAAGTAGCGGTAGAGTGAAATCTCCTGCTCTGCACTCAGCGGCATACGGGTGCACACGGTGGAAACCTCCGGGTTGAGCTGGAGTGACTTCATGGCAAGAAAAAGATAATACTGGGCAGCCGCAAAATCCGGTGCAGCATAGGTATTCGCCAACAGCAGAGTCTTGCCCTGGGCAATAGCCAAATGGAGCACCCCGCTGCGCCAGGTCAGAAGGATTTTGTTGTAGTCGGGGCAGTTCTGCAGATCCCTGAGGATATAGTAGAGCTCCGGCTTCTCGCCTTCTTCCGGATCGGAATTCAGTTCCAAAGTCTCACAGTCCGGAGAAACTCCCCAGACCAGCCAGGCCGAATACTGCGGAAGCTGATGGGAGAAAACCTGCTCATTGCCGTCCATAACAACGACTTGTGCGAGATATTCTCCCGCACAATCGTCTTTATAGAAG
>CAKMNE010000126.1 GCA_927798505.1 uncultured Bacteroidales bacterium | reverse complement strand
AAGACTGGCTGCGGCTCAGGCCGCTATCAAGAGCGAGAAATAATCCCGCTTACATACAACGAAAAAGGCTCGCGGATCGCGGGCCTTTTTTGGTTAGAATCATTCGTCCCTAACACACATCTACACTTCGATTCAAATTTTGAGCTTCCGTATATCTTAGGTCAAGTCCTGGTTTTATTCTAAAAAATAATACACAATCAATTCAAATCTCTCTTCTCATTACACGATTGCAAAGGTAGATATATAAACATATTTCATTTGTCATTTCGTAAAAGAAACATCTTAATATTTGCCATTTCGTAAAATTGATTGTCAAATCAATAAATAATATACTATTTTTGCACTATGTTTTCGACGATGGGACAACTTTTGCCGGGATTTGTCTGCCTGGCCCTCACCGTTTACTACATCGCAAGCAGAGCGGTGAAGAGGAATCCCTATTATGTTGTAATGAGCCTTTTCGCGGCTTTGTTCTTTATTTGTGATGCCGGTTTCATCCTTACCAGCGACAATTACAAGGAACTGATCGTGGTGGAATTCTTCTCCCACTTTGCATCCACGGCGCTTGGGCCGACCATATTCTTCTTCCTCCATTACGAAAACACAGGCAAACGTCCCCCGAAATGGACTTACATCAGTTTCCTGCCTTCCATTGTCATAGGAAGCATTTCGGCAATATGCATTTTAGGAATAGGCACGACGGGCTTGATTGCAAGCCTCCGGGAAATAGAAAGCAACAACTACATAATGCCGCAGGGATGGGAGGGACTTCACAAGATCTACTACTTCAACAACATTGTCGCCAATCGCCTGATAATGGGCCTGTACGAGCTTTTCCTGCTTGGTCACAGCATTTACCTCTGCGCTTTGAGGATACGCAAGAGGGACGGCAGCGGAAAACGTATGCTGGTAATCTGCTCTATGATGCTGGTTATTATCTCCAGCCACATGCTGAAGTTGAGCATAGACCGCACAACCCTCATTGAAATGGAGGGTGTCAACGCCATAATGGGAGTGATCTGGGCGATATGCATAGCCGTAATAGGCCACGACTATACTACGCGTCCGTCAAGCCCTGTTCCTCAGGAACTGGCAAACATACCGAAAGCCGTGCGCAAGGCGACGCTGATGGAACAGGTTCTGGACATAATGGACAACTGCAAATACTACCTGAAAACGGACATCAGCCTCAATTCCCTGGCCGACGAGCTCGGCACCAACCGCACCTACCTGTCAGCTCTGATAAACAAGGAATTCAACTGCACCTTCAGGGAGCTCATCACCAAGAAACGCATAGAATATGCAAAATCCTATATGCTTGCAAATCCGAAAAGCACGATTACCGAAGTGGCTGAAGCAAGCGGCTTTGCAAACATATCCCAGTTCAGCCGTAAATTCAAAGAGGCCGAGGGTATCTCCCCGGCCACCTGGTTGAAAAAGTTGTGATAAAAATCCTACAGGACTCTTGCCTACCAGCAGTTCAGAGGCTTGCCGGAGCACATCGCCTCCACCCTTGACCTAACAGACGCGAGTACGGCCTCGTACTCCTCACGGCCTTCCGAGCTGTTGCCTGCAATGAGGTCGAGATGGGAGCTCGCGTTTGCGAGCACCTCGTCTATGAGTTCCACTATAGCGGACATATCGCTTTCAACGAAGCCCCTGGAAGTGATTGCCGGGGTACCGACGCGTATGCCCGAAGTCTGGAAGGCGCTGCGGCTGTCGAAAGGCACCATATTCTTGTTGACGGTAATCTCCGCCTTGACAAGTTCCTTCTCTGCCACCTTGCCGGAGAGTTCAGGGAAACGCGTGCGCAGGTCTATGAGCATCAGGTGATTGTCAGTTCCGCCGGAAACCACGTGATAGCCCTTTTCCACAAAGAGGGCGGCCAGGGTCTTCGCATTGGAGATTACCTGCTTCTGGTAATCAACGAAACGCGGCTGGAGCGCCTCGTGGAACGCCACGGCCTTCGCCGCAATGCAGTGCTCGAGCGGACCACCCTGAGTGCCCGGGAATACAGCGGAATTGAGAATCTGGGACATTTTCTTTACAACACCCTTAGGCGTCTTGAGTCCCCAAGGGTTATCGAAGTCCTTGCCCATAAGGATGATGCCGCCGCGAGGTCCGCGCAGGGTCTTGTGAGTGGTGGAAGTCACTATGTGGGCATATTCCACGGGGTTCTTGAGCAGGCCGGCCGCAATCATTCCGGCAGTGTGGGCCATATCCACCATAAAAATGGCGCCCACCTTGTCGGCAATCTCCCTCATCCTGGCGTAATCCCACTCGCGGGAGTAGGCGGAAGCTCCTCCGATGATGAGCTTCGGCTTGTGCTCCAGAGCGAGTCTCTCCATCTCATCGTAATCTATCAGGCCGGTGTTCTGGTCCAGTCCGTAAGCCACCGCCTTGAACAGCATTCCGGACACATTCACAGGAGAGCCGTGGGTAAGATGGCCGCCGTGACTCAGGTCGAGTCCCATAAAGCAGTCACCCGGTTTCAGGCAGGCGAGCTCCACGGCCATATTGGCCTGCGCTCCCGAATGCGGCTGCACATTTGCATACTCCGCTCCGTAAATCTGCTTGAGGCGGTCGATTGCGAGCTGCTCGATCTCGTCCACAACCTCACAACCTCCATAATATCTTGCTCCGGGATAACCCTCGGCATACTTGTTTGTGCAAATCGAGCCAAGTGCCTCAAGCACCTGGTCACTGACATAATTCTCTGATGCAATGAGCTCCAGTCCCTCGGACTGGCGCTTCGCCTCCTTGGCAATAAGGTCGAAAATACGAGGGTCTCTTTCCATATTTAGAAATTTTGTGCGAATATAGCAATTTGAAGAGAATTAACCGCGGCCGCGATGAAGCTCCCAGAGCACAATGCCGAGCGAAACCGAGACATTGAGCGAATGCTTGGTGCCGTACTGCGGGATCTCCAGGGCAAAATCCGACTCATCCACCACATCCTGCCTAACTCCATTCACCTCATTCCCGAACACCAGGGCATATCTGGTCCCCGGGTCCGCCTCGAACTCCCCCAGCTTACGCGAATTAACGGTCTGCTCCACGCTCACTATCACATAGCCCTCCTCCCGCAGTTTCCTCACTGCATCCAGAGTGTCATCATAATGCTCCCAGGGAACGCTGAACTCCGCCCCCAGCGCAGTCTTGTGAATCTCAGCGGAAGGCGGCAGCGCAGAAATGCCACAGAGGCACAGCTTATCCGCCCTGAAAGAATCGGCGGTCCTGAAAGCGGACCCCACGTTATGGGCGCTGCGTATGTTGTCCAGCACCAGCACCAGTCCCGACCCGGGCAACTGCCTGTACTCCTCCACCCCGATCCGCCCGAGTTCGATGTTCAATAACTTCCTGTCAGTCATTTCCTCCTAATGTATTTCCAGAAGCATTTCCCCTGGCAATCCCGCGAATTTACTGAAAAAATTTGCATTGACCCATTTTTTGTTTACCTTTGCACTCCTCAAACGCAATCCCAAAGGGGATTTGCCAAGGAGAGTTGGCCGAGTGGTTTAAGGCGGCAGTCTTGAAAACTGTTGAGGTGAAAGCCTCCGGGGGTTCGAATCCCTCACTCTCCGCAAA
>CAKMNE010000125.1 GCA_927798505.1 uncultured Bacteroidales bacterium | reverse complement strand
CCCATCAGGTGGCGGCGACCTATCTCGACCTGCCTACCAACCTTTGGATGCCTTCCACCACCCTCATCAAACCAATGCACTCGAACCAGGGCGTGCTGGGCTTCATCTACAAGTTCTCGCGCCACCTGAGCCTCGACTTGGAATGCTTCTACAAGCGGATGAGCAACTTGTACGAATACACCGGCGTCAACACCATGCTCCCGCAGATCGACCGTTGGGAGGAGGTGTTCAGCGAGGGGATGGGCCGGGCCTATGGCGCTGAACTGAGCATAGAGTACCGTACGCACAATCTCCAGCTCGGCGCCAACTACACCCTCTCCAAGAGCGAGCGCTACTTTGAGAACTCGTATTATACATGGTACCCTGACCGCAACGACAACCGTCACCGCATTAACCTCACGGGTTCCTACCGTTTCAACCGGCGCTTCGAGCTGTACGCAGGATGGACCTTCCATTCAGGCAACCGCTTCACAGGCAAAAGCGCATACGTCTGGGATGATGAACAGGGTATGGAATATGAAATCTATGGCTCGCCTAACAACTACACCCTGCCTGCCTACCATCGTCTGGACCTCGGTTTCAACTGGCACCACAAGACCAGAACAGGAGGGGAGCGCACCTTCAACATCAGTGTTTACAATGCCTACTGCCACGTCAACCCTATGTTCGGTATGATAGAAGAAAGGGATGGTAAGATGGTGGGCCTTGCTTACGGATTGATACCTATAGTACCATCTATCAGCTATTTATGGAAGTTCTAAAGAGATATTCAATAATCGCCCTGCTCGGCTCTGCCTGCCTTTTCAGCTCCTGTGAGGAGGAGTTCGAGGTGAAGGTTGAGGACACCAGTCCGAAGATTTTCCTGCAGGGAATGGTCAGCCCCTTCCTTAACTCGCCTGTTTATGCCTACAAGGCAGTGCCTGTTGGCGTTGCTCGCAGTGACGCACAGGATTTCACCGTGCGCGATCTGTCCCTCAAGATTAACGGCACTGAGGTTGGGATTGTCGAAGAAGAAGGCGGGAAAGGCTGGCGCAGCGAACTTGATTACAACGAAGGTGATGAGCTGGAGTTTACCATATCCACCATGGAAACCGGGGAGGCAACAGCTGTTACAACCATCCCCCGTATGCTGGGCTTTTCGGCCGATTCCACCCTTGTGGAAGGGAATGTCATCTACACAATCCGCTTTGACGAGACCCTGGATGAAGACAGTAAATTTGCCGTAGCGGTCATCCTTGCAGACGATGAGTACCTTAGAGTTTCCTCTCGGCCACTTTCAAAACCGGGTGAAGATGAAACTCTGCTCGGTGCTTTGACTCCTGATTTCAGGCTAGTCAGTTTGCCTTTCGGCTTTGGCTATGAAGCCTTTGAAGGCGCCCTCTTCAATGGAAAGGAGCTGGGAAAAGAAAAGACGCTCAGCCTTTCGGTGCCGTACTACGAACCTGAGGATTCCTCTCAGAAACTGAAGCTCTTGGTATACACCCTTTCGGAGGAGCTTTACGGCTATTTGAATGCCGAATACAACAAGAACAACAATGTACTCTCGATGCTCGGTCTTGCTCCATCCAACTTCGCTTACAGCAATGTGGATGGGGGCTATGGCGTGCTGGGAGGCTATTCACTCAGGATATGGACAAAGTAAACGGATATGCACTTGTGACCGGAGCCAGTTCAGGCATAGGCTATGCCTACGCTAGGGAACTTGCCTCAAGGGGCTTCAATCTTGTAATTGTCAGCAACGATGGCCCCGCCCTGGAAGAGAAGGCCCGGATTCTTCGGAAGGACTATCCGGTTGAGGTTGAGGCTGTTACCATGGATCTCGGCACTCCTGATGCCGCGAAGCGGCTTTACTCCTGGTGCTGCGAGAGGCAGCTCGAGGTCGAGTTTCTGGTCAACAATGCGGGAGTGTACCACGACAGGGATTTCCTCTCTGACTCGGAGCAGTTCAATTCCCTGATTCTGATGCTCCATGTCCATACTCCCGCCATGCTTCAGTATTATTTTTCCAAAGATATGGCGGAGCGCGGCCATGGCCACGTTATCAACATGTCCAGCGTTACCTCCGGTTTCGGCATCCAGAGGATGGCGACATATTCTTCCACAAAGGGTTTCCTCAAGCTCTTCTCCCGCTCGACCCATATCGAGATGAAGGACAAGGGTGTGATCGTCACTTGCGTGCGGCCGGGAGCAATCGCCACCACCCTGTACAACATAAGCCCGTTTGCCACCAGGGTAGGGCTTGCAGTGGGCTATATTATGACACCGGAACGCCTTGCCCGAAGGGCGGTCCGCGCCACCCTCAGGGGCCGTGCGCAGATTACCCCCGGCATTTTCACCAAACTGCTCGATCTGCTGGTCGGCCTCATCCCGACCTGCGTTCTGAGACTCATACGCAGACTTAAGATTTTTTAGACTATGGCTCCTATCATCGTGACCGGCGCCAGCGGCTCCATGGGCAGGATTGCCGCAAAAGAATTGGCGCAAGAGGGTGTACCTGTGATTCTGGCGTGCCGCAATCTCGAGCGCGGACGCAAGCTTATGGACGAGATTCTTGCTGTAGTGCCGGATGCGCGGCTGGAGCTGCTGCAGCTCGACCTCGAATCCGAGGCGGGAGTCCGCAGCTTTGTGGATGCGCTTCAGGGACGCCCTCTTGCGGGCATCTTCAACAATGCCGGGACCATGTGCCGCCGCTACAGCCTCGCTCCTGACGGCCGGGAGAAGACAATGACTGTCAATTTCTTCATGCCGGCGCTGCTGACCCGCCTTCTGCTGCCCCAGTTCGAGCCGGGCGCGAGAATAGTGAATATGGTGTCCCTTTCGCTGAAATTCTCTTCCCTCTCGCTCGGAGACCTGAATGTCGGCGAAAAGGATTTCGGACAAATCCGCACCTACGCCAAGAGCAAGCTGGCGCTGCTCCTCTGGACAGTGGCCTTGGCCCGGCACTATCCCCAGTTCAGGGTCAATGTCGCCGACCCCGGCATTGTGGACAGCAAGATGATCAGGATGGACCGCTGGTTCGATCCTCTGACTGACATCCTTTTCCGCCCTTTTGCCAACACTCCCGAAAAAGGGGTGAGGCCGGCGCTCGCCGCCCTGCACTCAGCTGAGTCTCTGCGCTACTTTGTCGGCCGCCGCTCCCCTGAAATCCCCGCCAAATACCTCCGCAATCCCCTCGCGGAGCAGCTGTGGGACCACCTGAATCGCTCGCGGTAGGGAAAATGGTAATTGCGACCTGTCTATTTTGCTATTTTGACAGTCAAACGGAACCAGCGGCCGGGCATAGGGTAGCAACGGATAATCTCGTAGTTGTTGTCCGTGAGATTGAGCGCTTCGGCGGAGATGGAAAGCCTGCAGGAGCGAAGATTCCAGTCCCTCCCAAGTGAAATTCCGTGATCCCAGTACGGCGCCAGACGATTGGAAGCCTTGTTCTGGTCAAGGGAAAAGCGCTCTCCGACCGCAACCAGGGTGTAGGACACCCGCCCCCAAGGGGTCTCCATTGAAAGCAGGAAGTTCCCGCTGTGGCGTGGGGTGTAAGCAATCTGATTCTTCCAGCTCTTCGATTCAGGGTCAGTCACATCGATTGCATACT
>CAKMNE010000124.1 GCA_927798505.1 uncultured Bacteroidales bacterium | reverse complement strand
ACGTTCCTATCAAGATTACCGGACACTCAAAGGGTGTTCAGCTCGGTGGTAAGTTCGTTCAGAATTCACGCTCACTGCGCATCAGCGCTCTGATGGCAAATCTTCCTGATGACGTTACCGTTGACGTTTCCCCTCTTGGAATCGGCGAGAGCATCAAGGCTGGAGACCTCTCATTCGCAAATCTCCAGATTCTCTCAGACAAGAATATGATTATCTGCACAGTTCGCGCAACCCGCAACTCTTCTGCAGCCTAATCTTCCTGAAACGCAATGGCTGGAGAGAGCTATCTCGTTGTTGGTCTGGGCAATATCGGACCTGAGTATGCTCACACCCGTCATAACATGGGATTTATGGTGTTGGATGCCTGGTCACAGGCATCCAACGCTGTTTTTTCTACCCAGAGATATGGCGATGTGGCTTCCCTGTCGGTGAAGGGCAGGAACATCTACCTGCTCAAGCCATCCACTTACATGAACCTCAGCGGCAATGCGGTCAGATACTGGCTGCAGAAACTTCCGGTGACGGAAGATAGACTGATTGTAATCTGTGATGACATAAACCTTCCTTTCGGAACGCTCAGAATGCGCAAAAGCGGAAGCGACGGCGGGCACAACGGCCTTCGCAACATTGCCGAGACCATAGGCAGCACAGGCTATGCCCGGATACGTATGGGAGTTGGCCATGACTTCTCCCAGGGGGCGCAATGCGACTATGTTCTGGGCAATCTGTCCAAGGAAGAGCAGGAGCAATTGCCGGATTTATGCAAAAGCGTGATTCAGGGCGTTCAGGACTGGATATTTGCCGGAGCGGACCGTGCAATGAATGTGCTGAATACGAAAAAGGCGGCAAAATGAAAAATAATCGGGTCTGTATTTGCAAAAAATTATTTTAATCATTACCTTGCACCCGATAACACGCGTACTACTAAGTAATTAAACATTATAAACCATTAAAACCATCAAAAAAATGAAAGAGCTTGTTGAAAAAATCAATGCTACTATCGCAGAGTTCCAGGTTAACGCCGAGGCACAGGTTGTCAAGGGAAACAAGGCTGCCGGTGCACGCGCACGCAAGGCCGCTCTCGAACTCATGAAGGACCTCAAGGAGTTCCGCAAGGAGTCTGTAGCTGCAACAAAATAAAAAAATCAAGAATTTTTTATTTTTCGTGCAACGAAACTGAAACACCCTGCATCTATAAATCAGGTTTAGGTTTTAGTACACGTCATAGGGTCGATCGCCGTGAGGTCTCGGCCCTTGTTTTTTCGTCAATGAGACTCAAAAAACAAGTTATGTGCATTGTACTGCTGCTAAGCTGCGCGCTGGCAGCGGCTCAGAAGTATTGCAGAAAAGTGCCTGTAATTCTGGCCGAGTTTGCAGACGAGCCTTTCACCATTACAAGAGATTACGCCGATTCCATACTCAGGGTAACGGAAAGCTATTTCCAAGACCAGATCGGACCTGAGGACTGCGTCAGTTTCACCCTCGGCCCATCTGTCACCCTCCCTACGCATCAGGACGCTTCGAATGTCGCACTTGCAGTGTCTGAAGCCTGCCGTCTGGCCGCCCCGCTGATCAACTATGCATATTTCGCCAATAAGGGCAGCAGCAGTGTGGACTGCGTCTGCGTTGTCTTTTCCGGAAGCCGCGTTTGGCCGCGCCAGTACAATCTCTCGGACGAAAATATCTTCCTTACCCTTGACGGAAAGAAAATAGACACATATATGGCCATTCCCGAAATATTCGAAGATGATATGTTCGAAACCGGCATATTATGTCACGAATATTGTCATTCCCTTGGCCTGTCCGATTACTATGACACGGACGGGGAAGGCAGCGGCGGTGTGGCGCAATGCCTATGGGGTAGCATAAGCCCTATGGACAGCGGCTTCAAGAACAACCATTCCCGCACTCCGGCCGGCTTCGGAGCCGCCGAGTACCACGAGCTGGGACTTGGGATATGCGACACCCTGAGGCTGGGCCGGATGAATCTCGAGCCGGTTTCCGAAAACCGCAGATATCTCTGGCATCCGGCAGACGTCCAGGGAGAATACTGGCTATTCGAATGCCGAAGGCAGAGCGGATGGGATGAGTTCATCGGAGGTAGCGGGCTGCTTGTTTACCATGTGGACAAATCCATGAACAGGGCCGGATTCTCCACCTATTACAACATAACCCTTACTGCCCGGCAGCGCTGGGAACGCAAGCAGGTCAACTGCCGTCCCGACCACCAGTGCATGGACCTGGTGGAAGCTTTCCCGGGGGCAGACAGTGCGGATGCGGTATTTTTTCCCTACAGTCCGGAGCAGATTTTCGCCTCCGACACCGACCCTGAATTCAGAAACTGGAGCGGAAAGGCTTCCAATCTGGCAATCAAGGATATAGTGATTGAAGCGGACTCATCTGTCAGCTTCACCGTGATCGAACCGATTCGGAGCGGGAAAGAATATGTTTTCCAGAATTGCGCCACCGTCATATGGCAACTGGACGAGAGCCTTCTTGACCAGACCGACAGCTGCGTGGTCAAATGGTACAAGGACGGGGCGGAAATAATACACGAAAGCATAGAGCCGGGCAATTCCGGAAAGGCTTTCCAGACAGTTGACTCCCTGGAGCCGGGCACCCACTACAATGTCGTGCTTTCACTTTACACAGCGGAGGCATCCTACTCGGCGGAAAGACACATCATCACGCTGAACAAGGATCTGAGAAACACCATTCCTTTCATCTTCCTGGGAGGTGTATCCAGAAATGAGGACGGCAGCCTGAAGTTGGGAGCCGCCTTCCCTCTCTATGTGTACAACTGCGTGGAGGCCGAAGAAATAATATGGACCTTCAATGGGAAAGAACCGAAGCTCAACGATGAAGGTCTGTTCGTGGTCGAAGGAAACGGAACTCTCAGGGCGGAAGTCTTCTACGGGGACGGAAGCTGTGATGTCATCACCAAGGAAATTGTTTCAAGATGAGAATAAGGACTTACATACTTGTGCTGGCTTTGCTCGTCCTCTGTGCGGGATGCGAGCCGACCACAATCTACACTCCGGAGTTTCTCACGGATAGCACTCTGAGGATGGAAGTCGGCAAACAGGAAATCCTCACCTACAACCCTGTTACCTGCCAGACCGCCATCAACCTGAACCGTTGCGAATTCAGAATGCACACCGACAATATGTCGGAATATGTCATCATATGCTTTTACTCCATGCCTTCAGAAGAAGGTGAAAACGTGGTGGCTGAAAGTCTTGTGTGGACGAGCCCGTCCGGAGCCGACCAGACAAGAAACAATATCGCCCTCGAAGTGGTTAAACTTGAGGGCGACACAGCCTGGCTGTGGAACAGCCGTGAATCGATTAGAATGACAGTGCGATGCCGATGAAGTCCTCAGCCTTGAGGGCAGCTCCACCGATGAGACCACCGTCGATATCCTTCTGAGCGAAGAGCTCCTTGGCATTTGAAGGCTTGCAGGAACCACCGTAGAGTATGGTTGTCTCCTCTGCCACCTCTGCTCCGAAGAGGCCTGCGAGGGTCTCGCGGATGAAGGCGTGGATTTCCTCAGCCTGCTCGGAAGTGGCGGTCTTGCCTGTTCCGATTGCCCATACCGGCTCGTAAGCGATTACGATGTGCTTCAT
>CAKMNE010000123.1 GCA_927798505.1 uncultured Bacteroidales bacterium | reverse complement strand
GCGAAGCGGATTGCAAAGGTAGACATTATTTTTTATTTCGCAAAAATATTTTCAATTTTTTTTAAAAATATTTTCAGCGACGGTTGACAAGGCTCCTTCCTACTTGGAAAGAGAGATGAAAGGCACCGCATCTCCGCCGGAGTATGTAGGGAGTTTGCCATCCCACTTTTCGATGGCATACTGCTCTACAAGGAGCTTGTTGAGAGAGGAGGATACCACCTTGTTGTAATAGGCTTCTCCATCACCCTTGATTTTCAGCGCCTTCGCAACACCTTCAGCCTTGGCAATCTCGATTTTCGCCTCAGCCTCGGCCTCCTTCACCTTATTCTCTGCCTTAAGTGCATTCTGCACAGCCTCGTTCTTGGCGTTGATGGCGGCGGTAAGGGATGCAGGCGGGTCGATTTTGGTGGTGAATTCACGGACAATGAAGCCTTCCTGGTTCATGGATTCATCCAGGCGGGCTCTTACCTCAGCTTCGAACTTGGCGCGGTTGGCCATCAGTTCGTCCGAGGTGTAATTGTTGGCGCAGGTGCGATAGGCCTCAAAAATACAGGTTTTGATGTAGCCCATCTCCAGTTCGCGCACCGGCTTGCGGTACTTGATGAAGATGTCGGCGGCCTTCGCTTCGTCTATCTGGTAAGCCAGAGTCGGTGTCATGGAGAAAATAGCGGCATCCTTCGGGTTCACCGTAAACGGGTCATAGGTCACACGCTGTATGAAAGTCGGATACTGAAAGATGCTTTCGGTAATGGGATTGAACCACACCCAACCGCGGCAGGTGCCTTCAACTCCTCCCCTGAGGTTCTCATTGGAGGACCATTTCCTGAAACGGATTCCGACTGAAGCCGAATCCACGGTGGTACAGCTTGAAGCGGCTGCGATGGCCAGGGCTGCCGCCAAAACCATCCTGATTGTGTTCTGTCTCATAGTATAATTGATTGTAGAGTTATTTGCTAAAGCCGGGATAGTACCGGGAAAAGGAAAGACTGGATTTGCATCTGACGGGCCTCAGCTTCAGGAATGCCGCGGGAGCGCATATAGAAAAGCTCCTCCTCACTTAGCGAGCCTATGGTTGCACCGTGGGAGCACACCACGTCGTCAGCATAGATTTCCAACTGCGGGGATGTCTGGACACTGGCGTCGTCGGACAGCAGGATCGAATGGTTCTCCTGGTACGCCTCGGTCTTCTGGGCATCAGGCGCGACATGGATCAGGCCGTCGAAAACCACACGGGAGCTGCCCCCGACTATGCCCTTGAACAACTGGCGGGAAGTGCAACCCCCGCACAAATGCCTCACATTGAGATGGAAAGCCACTTTCTCGCTGGAACTGCAACGATATAGCCCGGCCAAATCGAGAGAAGCGCCGGCTCCCACCAGGTCCACCTGCATGGTTACATCGGCACTGACGCCCTCCTCCACCACGAAGGTGGCGAAGAAGCTCTCCCCCGCCCCCAAAGTCACATGCTCAGGGACAGTATCCTTTCCTATTATATATACGAGCTTATCCATTGATATTCTCAAAGCCTTCGGATTCAATCAAATCCACGAGTTCACGGCCTGCCGTGCGCACAATCTCTCCGTTTTTGAGCACATGCACCACATCGGGCACGATGTACTGCAGAAGCTTGTGGTAATGGGTGATGATGATGGATGAGGTCTGCGGAGTACGCAGAGCATTCACACCGTCTGCGACAACTCGCAGGGCATCCACATCCAGTCCGCTGTCCGTCTCATCCAGAATCGAGAGAACCGGCTCCAGCATGGCCATCTGAAAGATCTCCGCCCTCTTCTTTTCACCTCCGGAAAAGCCCACATTGACTTCGCGCTTGGCAAACTCGGAGCGCATCTGCACCAGGGCCATTTTGGATTTCAGCAATTTCAGGAACTCCGCAGGACTGAGCTCCGGAAGACCAGCAGCCTTGCGGCGGGCAGCGAGAGCCGCCTTCATGAAATTGGTAATGCTTACGCCCGGTATTTCTATCGGGTACTGGAAGCTGAGGAAAATGCCGGCCCAGCTGCGTTCTTCAGGACTCATTGCCAGAAGATCCTGTCCGGCAAAGAGGATGCTGCCGGAAGTGACTGTGAACTGAGGCTTGCCCGCAAGCACGGCACTGAGTGTGGATTTGCCGGCTCCGTTCGGGCCCATCACCGCGTGAACTTCTCCGCGGCGGATGGTAAGATTCACGCCGTGAAGTATCTCCTTGCCTTCGACACCTGCGTGAAGGTCCTTGATTTCCAGAAGTATATTGTTGTCCATTGTTCTAAGCTTTGTTCTTGTAAAGTTTATTCCAGCTGATCAGCGACCAGAGCCCGTTCGCAAGGTACAAGCCGCAGACTATAGGCATAAAGACGTGGCCGACTGAGATGTGGAGCGCAATCTGGGTGATGTTGACCAGCAGCCAGGCAATCCAGCAGTCCCATTTCTTCTGGGCGCTGAGGAACTGGGCCACCAGAATCAGCACGGTCACACAGGAATCCAGATAAGGATGAGGGTCAGCAGGGAAAAGCATATCAAGCAACCATCCCCAAGCGCCTGCAATGACGAGCACCGCCACCACGGCGAAAACCCTCTGCACTGCAGTAAGACGGGACACGGCCAAAGCCTTCTCATCCCGACTGCTGCGCTCCTGTTCGTGCGGATGAGTCCAGCGGTAGTGACCCATCAGATTGATTACCAGCGAAATGGGTTGAAGCAGCAGGCTTGCGTAGAGGTTCTTGTTCCAGAACATCACGAAAAGGGCTGCAGTGTAGAGATATCCAACCCAGAAATTGTATTTGCTGTTTCTTCCCGCGAGGAAAACGCAAGTCAGACCAAGCACCGATGTGATCACATCGATGAGCAGGACAGGTGCACCGCCAAGCGAAAAGAGAGTATAATTCATCCACTCCATACTAACCTACAGAGCCTTCCAGGGATACTGACAAAAGTTTCTGTGCCTCGACCGCAAACTCCATAGGAAGGCGTTGGAGCACGTCTTTGGCATAGCCGTTGACAATCAGGCCCACGGCCTCTTCGGCAGGGATGCCGCGCTGATTGCAATAAAAGAGCTGTTCTTCACTGATACGCGAGGTTGTGGCCTCGTGCTCCACCACAGCGCTGGGATTGGAGCTGCGGATTACAGGGAAGGTATGCGCACCGCACTGGGAACCGATCAGCAGGGAGTCGCACTGGGAGTAGTTGCGAGCTCCGTCCGCCCCTCCGTTCATCTGCACGAGTCCACGGTAGGAGTTCTGGCTATGACCAGCGCTGATACCCTTGGACACTATGCGGCTGCGGGTGTTTTTGCCTATATGAATCATCTTCGTGCCGGTGTCCGCCTGCTGGTAGTTGTTGGTCAGGGCCACGCTGTAGAACTCGGAAGATGAGTCATCGCCTTTCAGGATGGTGGAAGGGTACTTCCAGGTCACGGCCGAACCCGTTTCCACCTGGGTCCAGCTCAAGTGTGAGCCGCGGCCCTTGCATATTCCGCGCTTGGTCACGAGGTTGAGAATGCCACCGCGTCCCTGCGCATCGCCGGGGTACCAGTTCTGGACGGTGCTGTACTTCACGTCCGCACCCGCCTCGACCACGATCTCAACCACTGCCGCATGAAGCTGGTTCTCATCGCGCATAGGGGCCGTGCAGCCTTCCATATAGCTGAGCTGCGAGTCCTCGTCCG
>CAKMNE010000122.1 GCA_927798505.1 uncultured Bacteroidales bacterium | reverse complement strand
GCTCTTCTTTGCAGAAGCTGACCTTGGCTATCATTCCCGGGCGCAAGTCTTCCGGATGGCGGGAAAGGGAGAGTCTGCATTTGTAGCTGTGACCGAGAATGGATGAGCTGACGGCTTTCTCCGTGAGGCTCGCCTCCAGGTAATCTTCACCCAAGGCAGGGACCGAAATGAGGGCTTTGCTGCCTTTGTCGTAAAGGGCGAGCTCCATTTCAGGCACGTCTATGCTGACTTCCAGACTCTCGAGATCTACCAGGCGGAGGATTTGCTGCATTATGGAAAGCTCCTCGCCCGCCTTGACTTTGATTTCTCCTACAGTTGCGCTCACAGGGGCTCTGACAATGCAGTCCTCCTTGGATTTGGTGGCAGAACGCAGAGCGGCCTGAGCTTTGCTGAGCTGGGTCTGCACCTCCACGATTTTCAATTCGGAAACGCTTCCGTTGTCCTTGACTTTCATAAGACGGTCGTATGCGTCCTGTGCCTGGTTTACAGTTGCCTGTGCGCTTGTAAACATTGTTTCGACGTGCTCTGAGTACAACTCCGCCAGAATGTCTCCTTCCCTGACTTTTTGTCCGGGTTTGACTTTGATTGACACGAGTTTGGCAGAGAATGGACTGCTTACGGTGATATCCGTAGCGCTCTCTACCCGGCCGACATAGGTTTTGGTTGAGAGCACGGGCTGCTTTTCGACTCGGATTACCTTGACTCTAACCGGATCTTTTACGGTAGGCGCATTTGTGCTGCGGCTCTGGCATGAAACGGCCATAGCGGCAATCAATACAGTAGGTACAAGAAGCTTTTTCATCACTTGTTAACCTTTGCGACACATTTGACGGACGAAGACTTTACAGTGTAATCATAGAGAGTGGAGGATCCGCTGCCGGAATAGATGAAGTCCAGAATGATTACGTCATCATATTTCTTTCCGCTGCCGCTTGCAGTGCAGTTGAGACTGACGCTCCTGCTTCCGTCCTCTACCTTAGCCATCCTGGAGAATTCGCAGATTTCCAAGTCGTTGCCATTGACGAGGGCGTCGATTACAAGCACGTCTCCGCCAATTGCATTCATTGTGATGATAAGGCTGTCGGCACTGGTTTTCAGCACATTCATCTGTCCGCTTTCAGAAATCAGGTGGAGTGTTACCTCCTGCGGCTCGGAAGGCTCGGAAGGCTCGGAAGTGCCGCCGTCAGGCAGTTCGGCAGTTTCAATCAGCTGTTTATCCAAAGTCAGGGTTCCGCTGAGCTTGTAGCTGTAGAACCCTTCGTACAAATCCACACCTTCCTTTTCGCAGGATGTGAAAGCCATCAGCGCAAGGCAAAGTCCCAGCGCTCCTGTTTTGATGTAGGTTTTCATTATTAACTTCTTTTTTCAGTAATATACTACAAATATTGCACCTGCCGGAACCGGATTTCTCCGTCAATTTGCCTGCAAGCATTGACAAATATAGCAAATAATATTATATTTGCAGTCTGAATGGGGTATTAGCTCAGTTGGTAGAGCGTTTGAATGGCATTCAAAAGGTCAGGAGTTCGATTCTCCTATGCTCCACATTGGAATCAAAACACAGCACGAATTGGCAGACCGGTGTACCGGTCTGCATTTGTATGTTGGACGGGAGCGGAGTTCTTGAACATGGTGGAGTTAGCTTTGGCACTGTTGTTCGGATTGGAAGTGCTTGACCAGTAATAGCCGGAATTAGGATCGGTAACGGTAGTGCCGTTGTTATAACCCTGATAAGGGAATACAAGAGTGTTGTGGGTCACTTTGCTTGTCAGAGTAATCTTTTTCGGCTCAACCTTGTAGTTGCAGACATTGAAGAGCTCCTGCCACTCGTCCCAGGTAGGAGTTCTCCACTCCCCTCCCCAGGTGTTGCGCGCGGCATCATAGATCACATCCCCGCTGTAATCATAGCCCGCAGGGAGCTCCTTAGGCTTGGTGCCGGCGGTAAAGCTGTTGTTATAATTGGTGTACGAAGAATTACCGAATGAAGAGGTAGTCTGGTTGACTCCCCACATGAAGTAGTACCCGGGAAGGCCTCTGATGTTACCGGCCGTTGCAGTATCATCGTCCTCGGCCCCGATATTGAAACTTGCCCACATCACGGACGTTCCCATGTCCACGGCAGTGGAATAAGGCACCTTGGGAGCATGCTCATCGAGGAAATAGCAATGCCCGGCCTCGGTGGTGATGGGGAAGATGTTCTTGCTGTTGCCGGTTTCGAACTTGTACAACTTCTTGTCTTTCACAAACTTGACGCACACATCCAGCACGCAGCCCGGCTTGAAGAGAAAGCGGAACTCGTCCTTTCCATCGGCCGTTCCCATCAGGTAAGGCGTAAAGTCCTTCCCGCTGAAAGTGTAGTCATATTTCACGCTGCCGGAAGGAATGAAATAGCGAAGCAGGGCCATCACGTGGCCGAAAGTAAGGGATACCTGCTTTCCTGCCACCTTGACCTCACCGCACTCGCAGCCCTCCAGATTACTCGCCACCAGAAGGTCAAGATTCGTATATGAAGCGCTTTGGTCGAAAGGCAAATTGTCGTAGGCCTTTTCAACCATAGACTTGAGCCCGGCAAGATCGCTCACGTCCAGGCTTTTATCGTAAGGATAATAGGCAAAATAACCCTTGCCCTGGGATAGTATTTCCGAGAGCGGGAAATTGGAAGTGTTGTCAACCGAGTTACCGCTCTTGAAAATGGACCAAACGCTGCCGCCGTCATTGTCAAAGCCTGAGCAATAGACCTGCAAATTCTTGACTATCAGACTATCGGAGTCATTCAGAACAAAAAGTCCGAACACATCCCCCACTTCAAATTCACTGTGTTCCCCATAGTCTCCGCCATAGGAAACCTTGGTCTGTCCAAGGCCCTGCACGTCAAGAATGCTCGCGCTCAGGCTCCAGTCCGCAGAAGAAGGAGCGAGGCGCTCAGGAGAACATGCGCAAAGAAGGCTGAGCAGGACTATGTAAGCAAATCGTTTCATTTTTCATCAGGACTGTAAACAGGTCGTACTAGCATTCCGGTGTAGCGGCTGCCATCCACCTTGATCAATTGACTCTTGACATTAAAATACGCATAAGATACACAGCGCAGTATGCTTGGGGATGCGCTGCTGCTCAGGTAATAGGCGGTTTCCGGATAGATAATCCCGGCGTTTTTCTTAGTGTCACCGGAGTCGGTCAGATTGCCTCCCTCATCCTTTTCAGGCAGCATGGTGCCGTCAGTGTAGCCTCCGGTGGACATATAAATAAACTTTGTAGTGTCCTGCTTGCTTGTAACCTTGATCACATTGTAAATCTGCTTCCCGACGGGCTCTCCCATATAGCGCTGCTGAGTCTCGCTGTAGGTGGTTTCCAACTTGAAGGTGCAACCCGCATACATAGCCCGGAACTCATTCTCCGTAGGGAGCCTCCATTTGCCCCTCCACCATTTGGCGTGAGCCACGTCGTACTCCGTCTCCTTGATGGTGCCGCCCATAGGAGCAATCTTGTACTCTTTGTCGAAATAGTTGTTGTAGCCGTAGCCTTTGTAGCCGGTCTTCCCGTTGTCATACTGGGTGAAAGTGGCTCCCCAGCAGTAATAATCCCCTCTGGCAAACGGATCTCTGGTCCCGGACTTGCCTCCCCTGTCCGACGAGGCGGGAGCGAAAGGATAGGATTCGCCCAGAGACTCTCCCAGATTGTACTTGGACCAAATTACCGTATGTCCCAGGGTGACTGTGTCGCCGTCCCTGTTCACAAACTTCACATCGTTCAGTTCCAGATCCACTCCGTCCGTGTAAGGCACCAGGGGCTCTCCCTCGAAGGA
>CAKMNE010000121.1 GCA_927798505.1 uncultured Bacteroidales bacterium | reverse complement strand
ACCCCGTTAGTACCGATGCTCCAACTAACAAGTTCTACGGAACCGGGTCAGTTCTCAGCGCGGATGGCAGGCCTGCACAGCGGCAGGAAGCCTGAACCGCGAGGCGCCCAAATCTTGCTGAATCAGGTTTCAGCCAAAGGTCTAACGGATTTTTTCAGGCAGTATCTGCGTGATGCAGGTACTGTCTTTTTTGCATACACATTGTAATATTAATATATATGGTGATTTATTACATTTTGGCAGCAGTTGCGGGAGCAGTTCTCGCACTTGCAATTTACATAGTAGTTTCGCGCTTGATAAGCAAGGAGCGTGCAGATGTCTTCCTCGAGAAGGCCGTCTCTGAAGCCGAGACAGCGAAACAGCAGAAGATGATAGAGGCGAAAGAGCATTTTCTCCAGCTCAAGAGCGAGCACGACCGCAAAGTCAACGAGAAAAACAATCAGCTTCGCGAAAGGGAAAACAACATCAGGGCTAAGGAAACACAGCTCAACCAGCTTCAGTCCGAACTCGGACGCCGTCAGCACGACCTGGATTCACAGAAGGGCCAGCTCAATGCCCAGAAGGACCAGCTTGCGAAGAAGGAGGCCGAGTGTGCCGCTCTTACTGCAGAGGCCAACAAACAACTTGAAACAGTTGCCGGCATGAGTGCAAAGCAGGCCCTTGAAATGCTTGTGGAAAACCTTAAGGCTGAAGCCAGAAGCGAAGCCCAGGCCTATATCAACGACACTATGGACGAGGCCCGTCTCAACGCGGCAAAGGAGGCCAAGCGCATTGTAATCAATACAATACAGCGTACCGCAACCGAAACGGCAATTGAGAATGCCGTTACTACCTTCCCAATAGAAAGCGACGAGGTAAAGGGTCGCATCATTGGCCGTGAGGGCCGTAATATCCGCGCTCTGGAGGCCGCTACCGGTGTGGAAATAGTCGTGGATGACACTCCGGACGCCATACTGCTCTCCGGTTTTGACCCGGTAAGAAGGGAAGTGGCCCGTCTGGCTCTGCATCAGCTGGTCATCGATGGCCGTATCCATCCTGCCCGCATCGAGGAAGTGGTTTCCAAGGTGAGCAAGCAACTTGAAGACGAGATTCTCGAAACCGGAAAGCGCACCTGCATTGACCTCGGCATACACGGAATGAACATAGAGCTTGTCAAGCTTATAGGTCGTATGAAATACCGTTCATCCTATGGACAGAATCTTCTGCAGCACTCCCGTGAAGTCGCAAACATCTGCTCCATCATGGCATCTGAACTCGGACTCAATCCGAAGATTGCCAAGAGGGCCGGTCTTCTGCACGATATAGGAAAGGTCAGCGAAGATGATCCGGAGCTCCCTCACGCACTGCTCGGAGCAAAGCTTGCGGAGCAGTACAAGGAGCGTCCTGAGGTTGTAAATGCAGTCGGGTCGCACCACGAGGAAATGGAGATGACATCCATCTACTCTCCTCTGGTTCTCGTGGGAGATGCCATTTCAGGAGCTCGTCCAGGCGCCCGTCGCGAGGTGATCGAGAGTTATATCAAGCGCCTCAAGGGTATGGAGGATCTTGCCGCATCCTACAAGGGAGTGACCAAGTCCTATGCCATTCAGGCCGGTCGCGAGCTTCGCGTGATTGTCGGTGCCGACAAGGTGAGTGACGAGCAGGCGGCGCGTCTGAGCTCCGACATTGCACAAAGAATCCAGGATGAGATGACTTATCCTGGACAGGTAAAGATTACGGTAATCAGGGAAACGAGATCCGTAGCGATAGCTAAATAACGCTTCCGATCATTTTATGGAATAAGGCAGTCATCTTGCTGGCAGCGAGATCGGCTGCCTTAACTATTGCCTCGCCGTCTGTGACATAGTCCTCGGGCACGTCTTCGTGTGCAAGGTCGGTGATTACGGACACTGCAAAGCATGGTATGCCGCAGTGCCGTGCGACTGCAACTTCAGGGACGGTGCTCATTCCCACGGCGTTGGCTCCTATCTTGCGGAAGAACCTGTACTCCGCCGGAGTTTCGTAAGACGGGCCGCTGCAGGCAATATAGACTCCCTCCTTCAGGGTGAATCCCAACTCCTGAGCCTTGCTGTGCGCGAGCTTTATCAGAGCGGTGTCGTAAGGGCGGGTCATATCCGGAAATCTCGGGCCGAACTCATCGTCATTCTTTCCGATGAGAGGGTTCGGCAGCAGGGATATATGGTCGCGAAGCACCATAATGTCGCCCACCTTGTAGCTCAGATCAAGCCCGCCGGCAGCGTTGGACAGGAAGAGGTAGGATATGCCCAACAGTTTCATCACCCTTATCGGGAAGGTAACCTGCTGCATTGTCCATCCTTCGTAGTAATGGAAGCGTCCCTGCATTGCGACTACCGTCTTGCCGCTCAGAGTTCCGCAAATCAGCCGGGATTTGTGGCCAATGGCAGTGCTGACCGGGAAGTGGGGGATTTCGCTGTACGGAATGGCCACGGCATCTTCTATGCTGTCGGCAAGTGAGCCCAGGCCGCTGCCCAGGATAATTCCGATTTGCGGGACCATCCCTCCCGTTTTCTGCTGAATGTATTGTGCCGCCTCTCTGTAAGGCGTCAGGTTGTCAGTCATAAGCTTATAGCGTTTCGATGAGTTCCTTGAATATCGTGGTCATGCGCCTAGCCGCTGCGTCGGCTGCGTTAACGACGTCCATAGCATCGTTTTCGTAGTCCTCGGCGAAGTCGCCGGCAGCCTCATTGGTTACAACGGACATCCCGAAAACGCGCATAGAGCAGTGCCTTGCAACGATTACCTCCGGAATGGTGGACATACCGACAAGGTCTCCGCCGGCTATGCGGTAGAAGCGGTATTCCGCCGGAGTCTCGTAAGAAGGGCCTGTGTCACCGAAGTAAACCCCTTCCTTGAGTGTTATGCCGTGCTGCTCCGCAATTTCGTGGGCCTTCTTCCGCAGCTGCCTGTCGTAATTGTGGGTCATATCCGGGAACCTCGGTCCGAACTCGTCTATATTCTTGCCTATCAGCGGGTTAGGCTGGAGAGAAATATGGTCGGTGATAATGACCAGATCGCCGACTTTGAAATCCGGGTTGATGCCTCCCGCCGCATTGGAGACGAACAGAGTCCTCACTCCGAGCAGATACATAACGCGTATGCACATTGTCACCACTTCCATAGGATATCCCTCGTAGTAGTGGAAACGGCCCTGCATTGCGAGCACGCATTTGCCACCGAGCGTACCGCATACAAACTGGCCCTTGTGACCTACTGCGGTGCTGACCGGGAAGCCCGGAATCTCTGAATAGTGAATGCAGATTTTGTCCTCTATGCTGTCGGCAAGCGACCCCAGGCCGCTACCAAGGATAATTCCCACCTCCGGGGTTCTCCCCGAGATGAGAGCAGCCACGTAATCCGCGGCTGCCTTATAAGTGTTGTATTCTATCATTCTGGAGTTGGTTATTTGTTTTCTTCCTCTGGCCGCTGTGGAATCTCACCTCCGAAGCAGTCGTTTTTGATATACTCGACTACCTCATCGAGGCCCTCCTTGAACTTTTCGAAATCCTCCTTGTAGAGGAAGATTTTGTGTTTGTCGAAGGTAAAACTGCCATCAGGATTGTTGTGTCTTTTGCTTTCGGTGATAGTCAGGTAATAATCCTTCCTTCCCTTGGTGGCCTTAACGTCGAAGAAGTAGGTTCTTTTTCCTGCACGGACGGGTTTTGAATAGATATCCTCGGCTCCGCGGTCTTCCTGAAAGTCATTGAAATTCCTTCTGTACATAATTGTTGTGATTTTAATTGCTACAAAATTATAATATTTTTTTAATCCGTATTATCTTTGTGGGCAAAATTGACATAATAAGGATGCTCAACAGAAGAATA
>CAKMNE010000120.1 GCA_927798505.1 uncultured Bacteroidales bacterium | reverse complement strand
TCCGCCAAATCGCATTTACTCAGCACCTTAAGCAGCATGGCCCCGCCGCCGGGCACGGCATCATCGCAAAACTCTTCCCCCGGCCAGCTCGTCCCCTCGCGGTACTGCCTGCAGTCCACGAGACTGAGCACTATCGAAGCGCTTCGCAGTTTCTGCAGCGAGCGCTCCACTCCCAGCCTTTCCACCGGGTCCGAGGTCTCCCGCAGCCCGGCAGTATCGATAAAGCGGAACTTCACCCCGCCCAGAACCATAACTTCCTCCACCGTATCCCTGGTCGTGCCGGCGACAGGGGAGACTATAGCCCTGTCCTCCCCGAGCAGGGCATTGAGAAGGGTGCTTTTACCGGCATTCGGTTCGCCAACTATAGCCACCGGCACGCCTGCCTTGATGGCATTCCCCAGACGATAGGAATCGCGCAGCTTCTCCACTCGCGCGAGCGCTTCCCTTGTCAGCGATTCCAGCTGGCTGCGATCCGCAAACTCAAGCTCCTCCTCGCTGAAATCCAGCTCCAGTTCCAGCAGGGAAGAGAGCCTCAGAAGCTGGTCGCGCAGTTCCCTGAATTCGGAGGAATAGCTTCCCTGCAACTGCCTGAGTGCCAGGTCATGAGCCGCCTTCGAATCGGAAGCTATGAGGTCCGCCACGCTCTCCGCCTGGGCCAGGTCCATCTTCCCGTTGAGAAAGGCCCTTTGCGTGAACTCTCCGGGCTCGGCCATTCTGCAGCCCGCCTCGCACAGCCGGCCAAGCAATTCCCCGACAATGTACGGCGAGGCGTGGCAACTGATCTCAGCGCTGTCCTCACCCGTATAGGAATGCGGCGCGCGGAACACACTCACCATCACCTCGTCCAGCCCCTCGACAGAGCCGTAGCGCAGCGAATAGCCCGGCGACTCGCAGACACGTCCCCTTCGAAGGGAGACCACCGCATCCACACACTCGAGCGACTTGCTGCCGCTCACCCTGACTATAGCGATAGCGCCTCCCGTCCTTGTGGCCGGGGCGCATATGGTATCCTGTAAAGCTGTAAGCATGGCGCAAAGATAGCAAATCAAACTTTTAATAAGTATATTTGCACTATGAAGATACGCAGAATCAACCCTATCGGCAGTGCCGCGCAGATCCCGGCCGCCCTTGCCCAAAGCGAATACCATAAGATTGCGATATGCAACTGGCCCCAGGACTACCCTTACGCCCCGGCGGTCGAATTTGCCGCAGCCCACAGCGGCGGGAAGCTCTACCTGCATTACAGGGTGGAAGAGCAAAGCTCGCGCGCCGCAGCAGCCGAAGACCTCGGCCGTGTTTGGGAAGACTCCTGCGTAGAGTTCTTCTGCGCCCCGCAGAGCGGCTCCGACAGATACTACAACATCGAATGCAATTGCATAGGCAAGGTCCTGCTCTGTTGCGGAGAAGGTCGTCACGAGCGCAGACCCGCCCCTAAGGAGGTCCTGCAGGCCATAGACAGATGGACTACGCTTGGCGGCGAACCATTTGACGAAAAGCCTTGCGGCCTATGGGAACTCGCGCTCAGCATCCCCGTGCAGGCCTTCTTCGAAAGCGGCCTGAAGAGCTTCGACGGCCTCAGGGCAAGGGGCAATTTCTACAAATGCGGCGACCTGCTCAGCACCCCTCATTTCCTGAGCTACGCTCCAATAGCCACGCCGCAGCCTGATTTCCACAGACCTGAATTCTTCACAAGCCTCGAGTTCGAATAATGAAGTATTCCATCATCATCCCCGTTTACAACCGCCCGGACGAAATAGCAGAGCTTCTGGACAGCCTCAGCCGCCTCAGCCCCTGCGCAGAGCCATATGAAATAATAGTGGTGGAAGACGGCTCCACCATCCCCTGCGAACAGGTAGTCAGGGGCTATGAAGCCGTGGAGCCGGTACGCTACCTCCGCAAGGAGAATTCGGGTCCGGGCCCGGCGCGCAACTTCGGTGCGGCGCAGGCAAAAGGGGAGTGGCTCATATTCCTCGACTCCGACACCATAATCCCAAGCGGCTGGCTCTGCGCCATCGACCGTAGCCTGGGCGCGGTCAGGGAGGACTGGAAGTGCAATTTCGCGGCCTTCGGCGGGCCTGACCGCGCCAGCGCCGACTTCAGCCCTATGCAGAAGGCCATCAGCTACTCCATGACCTCCTTCCTCACCACCGGCGGAATACGCGGCGGCAAGCGCAAGATCACACGCTTCTTCCCTCGTTCCTTCAACATGGCCGTGCGCGCAGACGTGTTCCGGGAGATGGGCGGCTTTGCCGCTATGCGTTTCGGAGAGGATATGGACCTCTCGATGAGGATAGTGGAAGCGGGCTACCACACCTCGCTTGTCGAAGATGCCTGGGTGTTCCACAAACGCCGCACCGACCTTTCCAAATTCGGCCGCCAGGTGCTGAATTCCGGCCGTGCGCGCATTGCGCTCAGCCGCCGCCACCCCGGCTCGCTCAAACTGGTGCACCTTTTCCCGCTGTGCTTCGTTATAGCGTCAGTGCTTGTGCTGCCTTTCGACCTGCTCTTCTGCCTTCTGGTGCTCTTTGACTCCACCATAAAGCAAATGAAAGACGGACAGGGATTCCCGTCCGCCTTTGCAATTGGTCTTATGAGCATCGGAGCTTCTTATGTCCAGCTCTGGGGTTATGGCCTGGGCTTTGTTGCTGCGCTGTTTTCCAAGACTGCGGTCAGCGAAAACATCAACAACGAGCGTTTCTACAACTAGAAAGTATCGTAATACTTCGCCTCCCTCGGACTTACCTTGTTCATATTGTCAAGCAGGTCCTGGTTGGTCTTGTACTCATCCATGAGCTGAAGCATGAAGTTCATCGCTTCGGTAGGGTTCATATCCGCAAGGAGCTTGCGCAGTATCCATATCCTCTGGCCGGCTGACTTGTCGTAGAGCAGGTCATCGCGGCGCGTGCCGGAAAGCACAATGTTGACGGCAGGGAAGATACGACGGTTGGCAAGGGTGCGGTCGAGCTGGATTTCGGAGTTGCCGGTACCCTTGAACTCCTCGAAAATCACCTCGTCCATCTTGGAGCCGGTCTCGGTGAGAGCAGTTGCCAGAATAGTAAGCGAACCGCCGCCTTCCACATTGCGGGCAGCACCGAAGAAACGCTTCGGCTTCTGCAGGGCATTGGCATCGACACCACCGGTGAGCACCTTTCCGGATGCCGGCTGAACGGTGTTGTAGGCTCGGGCGAGACGGGTTATGGAATCCAGCAGAATCACTACATCGTGACCGCATTCCACAAGTCTGCGGGCCTTTTCGAGCACCATATTCGCAACCTTCACATGCCTCTCCGCAGGCTCGTCGAAGGTTGAGGCAACTACCTCGGCCTTGACGCTGCGCTGCATGTCGGTAACCTCCTCAGGACGCTCGTCGATGAGCAGCACTATCTCGTAAACCTCAGGATGGTTGTCGGCAATTGCGTTGGCAATGCTCTTCAGGAGCATGGTCTTACCTGTCTTAGGCTGGGCTACGATCAGTCCGCGCTGACCCTTTCCGATAGGGGAGAACATGTCCACAATGCGGCAGGAAGGATCGCTGCCGTGGCCATGGCCGAGGAGATTGAATTTCTCTTCAGGGAAAAGCGGGGTGAGGAAATCGAAAGGTACGCGGTCGCGTATGAATTCAGGTGTGCGGCCATTGACGAATTTGACACGGGCAAGAGGGAAGTACTTGTCTCCTTCTCTTGGAGGCCGGATTTCTCCGGTAACGGTGTCTCCGTTCTTGAGGCCGTTCTGCTTTATCTGTTGCTGGGAAACGTAGATGTCGTCCGGGCTGTTCAGGTAGTTGTAATCAGAGCTGCGAAGGAATCCATAGCCGTCCGGCATAAGTTCGAGAACGCCGGTTGCTTCGACCGTTCCTTCATATTCCGGAGCTTTTGGCTTCTGCGGCTTAGGCTGTTGCGGCTGAGCTTGCTGAGGCTGCTGG
>CAKMNE010000119.1 GCA_927798505.1 uncultured Bacteroidales bacterium | reverse complement strand
CTTGCGATATGACTTGGGGGGATGACGGTCGTTTTGGTCTCGCTACAGAGTACTTTGAGAATCTGCAGCCTGGCGCCAAGATGATTTTCTACATCGAGCATACCCACGAGTGGGGTCAGGTTCAAATAAACAACGGATGGTGGCAGGACAGTGCCTACAATTTCGCAGAAATCGGCGGTTCCTACATCAAAACCGACATTATCGGAACTGCGACCAAGGTCGAGCTCACTCTCGATGCCGCAAACCTTGAGATTGCCAAAACCCAGACTGGAGACTACGCAGGTATAGTAGCAGGTACTCCTTATGAGTCACCTTCCGGAAGATACTCATTTGTACTTCAAGGACAGGACATAAGAATTACCAAAATCACTATTTTGTAGTTAACTTTTCAAGGTGGCGGGTTCCGCCCGCCACCTTTTTAATATCAAAAGCATGAAGATAGTTCGCAACACACTGATTATCACGACAATCGCATCCCTGATTGCCGGATGTAAACCGGAAGAGGCCCCTTCCACCACGCAGGCAGAAGCCCCGGTACTGCTTTCCAGCACTCCTTCGGATGGTGCAACGGACCTGCAGGGAAGCGAAATCACCGCGGAACTCATCTTCGACCAGAACATCAGATGCTCCGCCACAGCCTCGGTAACGATTTCGGGAGAGGCAAAGATTGACAGGGTTTTCGCCGGAACCAACAATCTTCTGGTGGACATATCCTCTCTTGCCCCGGGACAGGCCTACACTCTCACCATTCCCGCCGGCATCATCCGCGGTTTCAAGGAAAACCAGAAAGAGACTCCGGCAATCAGCCTGAATTTCAGCACTAAGGCGGCTCCTGTCGAAACACATTACGACAGAGACCCTATGCAAAGCCTCACCAATAAGGATGCCTCAGAAGGCGCATCCAAACTCTACGCATTCCTTCTCGAAAATTACGGAAAAAAGACCCTTTCCGGTGCGATGGGAGGAACGGCCTGGGAAACTTCCTACACCGATATGATAAGCAATCTCACTGGAAAGTATCCCGCAATAGTCGGTTTCGACTACCTCTTCAACAACTGGCCACCTAAGCATTGGCCAGGTTGCCCTGATTATTCAGACATTACCCCGGTCAAAAAGGCCTGGGAAGCTCACAACATAATACAAATCGGATGGCACTGGTGCGTACCTCCTGCAGAGGGCACCACCGACATCAACAAATACTCCTACAACACCAAGACCTTCGGAGTGAAAAACGCCCTTACCGAAGGCACCTGGCAGAATGCCGAGATGAAAAAGCAGCTCGCCCAAATCGCAGGCTACCTCACCCTGCTCCGCGACGCAGGCATTCCCGTGCTCTTCAGACCGCTGCACGAGGCGGCGGGAGACTATGGCTGGGGAGCCTGGTTCTGGTGGGGCTATGACGGCGCCGAAGCCTGCAAGCAGCTCTGGAGATATATGCACGATATGTTCACCAACGAATACAAACTCAACAACCTCATCTGGGTGTGGACAGTGCAGACTTCCGACAAGGGACAGCTTGCCGGCGTGGACAAACTCGAGGAGTGGTACCCCGGTGACGAATACTGCGACATTGTGGGAGCTGACCTCTATGTCGCCAAAAACACCACACAAAGTCAGATCTTCCAACTCGTAAACGACTCAGTCAAAGGAAAGAAGATGGTTGTACTCAGCGAATTCGGCAATCTCCTGGACATTGACGGCTTCTTCGAGGAAGACGCTCCTTGGGGCTATTTCATGAACTGGTGCAATTTCGAAAATGGGAATCCTGTTCTCTATGCAAAGAATTCTGACGGCTCCTACGTCTGGAACAACAGCGTCGAGGATTGGAAAGCCGCACTTGGCAACTCCCACACACTCAACAGAAACGATATAAGCTTATGATTAAGAACCCATTATTGATTCTCTCCGCATTGTTTGTCGCTTTCAGCTGCGAATCGCACGCTGAACATATCGATAAAGTGGAAGCACCCCTGCTTGTCAGCGTCAGCCCTGAAAACGGCGCAAGCGGGATAGCCGCAGACGGGAGCACGGACATAGTCTTCACCTACAACCAGAACATCAAGGCCTCCCCTGCTTTTGGAGGCTGCATAACCATCAGCCCGGACGCTGAGATACAGAAGGCCAACGCCTACGGCAAGACCCTCACAATTACCGTCAGCGGTCTGAAGCACGAAACCACTTACACCCTCAGCATTGCCCCGGGCTATGTAAAGGGCTTCAGGGAGAATCAGGATGCTGCAGAAGGCGCAAGCACCAGCTTCACCACAGTCAATGCGCCCGCCCCTCCGAAGGAAATTCCGGAACCCGGCATTGGCAGCGGCGGTTGGGAGAACAACACCGCAGCGGTGCTGAACATGAAGTACGGCTGGAATCTCGGCAACACCCTCGATGCGTACAGCTTCACCTACGACGCTTCCCTCAGCTGGGAGCAGATGCAGCAGAAATCCTGGATTTACCAAAGCGGCGGCAATACCACCTCAGCCTGGGAAACCGCCTGGGGACAACCTGTTGCCACACGTGAGCTCATCCATATGTTCAAGCAGGAGGGGTTCGGGGTGATCCGCGTTCCTGTGACCTGGGCCGAGCACATCGATGCTCAGGGCAATGTGGACGAAGCCTGGATGAAGCGCGTCGAAGAGGTGGTAGGCTATGTGCTCGACGAAGGCCTGTACTGCGTGCTCAACGTGCACCATGACACCGGAACCCAGGGCTGGCTCAGGGCAAGCGATGCGATGTATGACAAATACAAGGACGTATTTGCCAATCTCTGGACTCAGATAGCCGTCCGCTTCCAGGACAAGGGAGAAAAGCTCCTCTTCGAAGGCTACAACGAGATGCTCAATATGAAAGCGGCCTGGAGCGTGGGAGCAGGCGATGCGGCCCTGCCTGTAATCAACAAATTCGCGCAACTCTTCGTGGACACCGTCCGCTCTACCGGCGGAAACAATGCCCACCGCAACCTGATAGTCTCCACCTACGCCGCAGCCTGCGGTGCGCCTATACTCGAGGCCTTCGAAATCCCTTCCGACAGCGCCACGGACCACCTGATAGCGGAAGTGCACAGCTACGCACCTTACCGCTTCGCCTTCAAGCAGGATGACCCTTCCCAGCAGATCACAGTCTTCGATGAGGCGTGCGAAAGGGAAATCCAGAGCATTGTCAAGGTCATCGCAGACAAACTTATGAGCAAGGGCGTACCCGTTGTGATTGGAGAATATGGTTCTGATTCCTCCGTCGCCACCGAAACCGAACTCGGCAAGCAGGCGGCCTGCTATGTGGCCACTGCCAAGCAGTATGGAATATGCTGCATGTACTGGATGGGCCTGAGCGACCAGAGCGACAGGACCGTGCCTAAATGGACAAAGCCGATAATCAAAGATGCAATCAAAAACGCATGGGACAAGCAATGAAACCGACTGCATTCGCGCTGGCATTGATTTTTATGACAGCCTGTACTACCAAGCCTGCGGGTCTTATGGAGAGACTCTCGAATGCCGCTGAAACAACTCCTTTCTACGGCCATCAGGACGACCTGATGTACGGACACGGGTGGAACTCTGCGGACGGCCTTGACAAACTGATGGAAAGGTCCGATGTGAAAGACGTATGCGGAAAGTATCCGGCAATACTGGGACTGGACCTGGGATATATTGAACTGGGCAGGAGCTGCAACCTGGACGGCAATGATTTCGCCCTTATGGCCGAGGCTGCAAGGCAGCACCACGCCAGAGGAGGCATAATCACCCTCAGCTGGCATCCGGACAATCCGGCCACCGGCGGATCTGCCTGGGACAACAGCGACAACAGCGTTGTACGCAGGATACTCCCCGGCGGAGACCTGCACGACAAGTTCAGAGTGTGGACCGACAGGGTCTGCGATTGGATAGAGAGTCTCAAGGATGAGAACGGGAAACAGATTCCTGTCATCTGGAGACCGTTCCACGAGCATACCGGAGGCTGGTTCTGGT
>CAKMNE010000118.1 GCA_927798505.1 uncultured Bacteroidales bacterium | reverse complement strand
GATGAAATAGATGGCCGTGCTCTGGTCGAGCAGGTCAAGGTAGTGCAGGAAACGGGGACGGAGAGCGTGCAGGAAGATCCGTCCCGGGCTCCGGAAATACAGCCTCGTCTTGTCGGAAAAGATGTAATCTTCATCAGGAAATACAAGAAGTGAAGCCAGCAACGGGTCTTCGGACAGGACTACAAATACTGCAAGCAGGTTCATGGCCATCTCATCGTCCTGAGGCAGACCACCGAAATATCTGGCTGCGGACCCGTAGAGGGATGCACGCTGAGCCGCGTCCTCCGGTTCAAGTCCGGCAGTGCAGGTCCAGACGTGGTGCACGCTGTCCTCGCTTACAAACTCCCCGAGAAGGGTGCACAGGCGCAGAAAGACGGTCTCGTCCCAAAATTGGTTTCCCAGCTGCTCGAGGTCGCGCTGACGCATCCCACCGGGAGCGGCGGAAAGAAGCAGGAAGATGTCGCGCCAGCGGGTGTCCACCCTGAGGTTGGCAATCATCTTGTCAAGCGTCCAGCCGAACAGGTCACGAGCTTCAGAGCACTGCTTGAGCTCAGTCCATATTGCTGTAAGGTAATTGTTTATGGCTTGTATCTGGTTCTCCCCAGCATTGCGTATGCGACTGAAGTCGCTGCTGTCGAGGCTTTCGAAAAGTCGAAATACCGTGCATATCTGAAGCGGAGTCGATCCGGACATTTTGTCGCCTCCCATACTTGAAGGAAGCTCAAGGAAGAAGAGTTTCTGCAGATGTATTATAAGGGTGTCAAGGTCCTGCCCTGAAACAGACCCCGACCGGGAGACGAGCTTAAGCTGCGGATTGCGTCTGAGAAGATCGCCGCAGTCGCTTCCCGAGTAGCAGAAAAGAGCATCCACCTTGTCCGAGAGGGCTCCGGATATGGCACCGTATGCCGCACCGAGATTCTGCAGGTCATCAAGAAAGATGCTTACCCTGTACCCTTTGGAAGTGGCCCTCTCCACCAATGAGCGGAAAAGTGTACATAAACGGGTCAAAGGGGTTTTGGAAGGATCCATCAGTTCGGTTTCCGACAGCTGCGCTTCTCCCGCTCGGGAGGCAAGCTCGCAGCACCAGAGCACTAGTATGCCTCGTTCAGTACTTGTAATGCCGCTGCGTCCCGCAATGGCACAAAGGCAGATTCTGTTTTTTTCACCGCTGAGTTTCCTGTATCGCCAGGCAAGTTCGCTGCTGATGCCGGCGCCGGCTATCTTTGTGTGCAGCACCGCATTATGCAGGTCCTTCGCATAGAAGGACAGAGGGACCAGCCTGGAAACGGATTCAGCAAAATGCTCCTCAACCGAGTGTTTTTCCTCTTCCCACAGCGTCAGGCAGGCTTCCCTGCTTCCGAGTTCCCTTTCTATCTCTTCGCTAATCTGCTCTGTAAGGAGAGTTTTGAACTGTTGGGCGTCGAATTGCCCACTTTGAGGATTGTAGTGCAGGCGGTAAGTGGTGCATCTGTCACCGGAACCGCCCCGACCCAGTTGCTCCACTATCTTTTTGCGGAGCTCCTCAAGGCGTTGTTTCAGATCTTCGTCCGTATCCACATAGAGCGGAAGCCTGGCTTCCGGCAGTCCCTCGTAGGATGACTCGTCCCTGAGATAGAAGAGTATATGACCCTCTGCGAGACTCTTTTCGTTGAGCGCGCCGTAAATCATCTCAAGCTCGGTCACGCTTGCCCCGAAGCTTTCCTGCATCATCTCCCTGTCCTGAGGAGGCAGACTGCGCAGAAAGTCCTTCCAGCGTTCGAGCGGCGGGATCCATCCGTAGCGCGAGCCGACGAGACCGATAAAAAACGGCCTGGCGCTGTCAATGCCCTTTGCACACACGTCCAGCACCTTTCCGGCAGAACTCTCTTCGTCCATCCCCTCGGTATTTACGCCAAGACGGAGGTCTATAGCCTGAAGCTCCACACCCCTGGACCGGAATTTTCTGTTGATGTCCGGGATTATCTCAAACTTGATGACATCCCTTTCGACGTCCATATCCTTGAACGTCGAGCTTATGAAGATGTTGTATCTTTTCCAATGAGTTTCCATATCCGTTCGGTATTGTTTACTTGTTTCGGAAGGCCCGGGAGGCCCGTCAATATAACTGTTCGACCAGGACCCTGTCCTTGTCCTTTTCCTCTTCCGGAAGGTCGTCGTATGGCACGATGTCAACGTGCCGGAACCTGTCCTTTTCTTCCTTTACCCTGCCTTCGGCTCGTACCCGGGCAATTTCACCGGGGGTCAGGGCACGATAGCCGGACATCAGCATAGTACTCATCCAGCGGCGGTGTTCACATTCAAAAAGATCCCTTTCGCTGCAGTCGTCACCGAAGCAGCTGCGGCGAAGAGGCATTGCGAAGCTGGAGTATATGCTTGAGAATTTGTGCGCCTCCCGCAACGAATACCACGCCTCGAGAGGCGGCCGCGGATTGTCGGAAAAATGGTTCTCGTAAATGGAATTGACCTGCATTCCGGCTTTGGCGCGGGCTTCGAAGAGCGGGTCGTAAGTGTCTGTACCGGGGCCAAAAAGGAGAATGGGACCGAACTGACCGCTGGCTATTGCCGTCTTGAGCAGGGCGGGGTTCTGGCTGACATATATGGCCTTGAGGCAGTCGAGCATATACGGAGGCAGGCAGAGGAGTATGCGTTCCGCATCGTTCTGGACATCGGAGCAGATAATGAGTCTCAATTCCTGCCCTCCTGCTTTGCTTTCCTCGTTCCATATCTGCATCTGCTTCTCCAGCAAGGGATTGCCGGGAGCCGCATCGATGAACTGCCACTCGACATCGAGGAAGTCGCCGTAGAGCGGGTCAGGTTCGTGAATTTCCTTTTGCCCGTCAGGACCGATATAGCTGTAACGGCTCAACTCGAAACAGGCGCGCTTGGATGCCACGAAAGCGTCGCGCCAGCTGCGCATACCTTCGCCGGCAACGGTTATGAGCGTACGGCGCTGACGGCCGTCGGCATAATCGGGATAATGGCAAAGTTGGGAGGCAAGCGCGCAAAGCCTGTCGGAAAGGGCTCCGGTTCCAAGTATCACTATATGGGCGTATGCTTTGTCATCACGCTTTATGACCGGCAGAAAATCTTGATGGACAAGCAGTTGCTCTACTGTATTGTCCTCGCTGCAAACAAAGTCCGTCTTGAGGTTCGGGGTACTTGCCGACTCTTTGAGTTTGAGTATGACATCCATAGAGGCATCGCTTTCAAGCGATACGTAACAGTTTGCCTTTACTCCATCTTCCTTGCAGATAAGTTTAAGTATGTCATAGCAGGCAAGACTTCTGGAGTCGTGAGCCTGTTCGCCGGATTCTCCGAAAATGTATATCAGCGAGGCCTTTCCGGCGCAGGCGCTTTCCAGATCGGCACGCACATCCCGATCTCCCTGATACAGATAGAGCCGTTTTACAAACCCGTTGTCCTCAAGTTTGAGTTCCAGCTGAGAGCGCAGATTCCCGATATCTCCGGAAGTCATTATAGCTATGTTTCTTGTCTCCCCTGATGCGCAAAACTTTTTCAGCACCGGCAAAAGTTCGTCTCCCGCTCCCAGGAACAGTATATGGTTTTTAAGGGCGTACCTTCTGTGTCCGCTTCGCACCTTATCGACAATGTTGTCAAAGAGATTGTTGAATACTGATATGAGCAGGGTGGAGAACAGAAGCACTCCTATCAGTGCCACGACCAGTCTGAACAGGTCGTGCTCTCCCCTGCCCGAGAAACTGCCCGGGTCGATAAACAGCGCTATCAGGTCCTGCCAACCGAACTGCCAGCCGGGGAATATAAGGATTACGATTCCCCAGAGCAGCAGAAGGATAAGCAGGACAACAGCAAGCAGCCAGAGAAGCTGACTGCCCAAGCCCTCGGACAAGGCTTTGTCGAACCTTCGTTTAAACATATCACAATTGTTTGATATTCTGCAAGGTACTAATAAAGCGGAAGAAAAACAAAAGCTAGATATCCATCTCTCCAATTGAGCGCATTGCTATACAGAATTAAGTAGAAGTGTAACATATCCCTTCAAAAATCAATATAAAAATTGAAGCTGAATTGAATTGTG
>CAKMNE010000117.1 GCA_927798505.1 uncultured Bacteroidales bacterium | reverse complement strand
GCTTCACCGCTTCGGGCTCCTGGGAAAAATCCAGTACAAACGAGGACTCCTCAGGTGGAGGCCAGATGTAACTGAGACCGTTGAAGGAACAGCAAAGCAGCACCGCCAGGTGTACCACACCTGCCAGCACGACTCCCGTCGCCGTGGATACAAGGCTCATTGTGCGCCTTTTCTCCAAATATTCCTTCACACGCCTGTCGTTCATCTTCTATTATTCAGGGGAAGTCGCCAGAATCACCTTGTAGTGATTCCTTTTGGCTATGTTCATGACCTGTACCAATTCTCCTACCGGCACACTCTCATCGGCATAGATGGAGAATGTCGGGTCATCCGATGACTGGAGCATTCCGACCAGTTCGTCTTCGACCCGGGCAAACGGAACAGGCTTTTCATTTCCGTTGATATGGTAGGTGTACCTGTCCTGTCCCCAATCCTTGATGGAGACCGTCACCGTAGGCTTCGCGCTCACCTGCCCGGTGCTCTTCGGAAGCAGCAGCTTCAGGGCATTGGGATTGATGAGCGTGGATGTCACCAGGAAGAAGATGAGCAGCAGGAACACGATGTCCGTCATTGAGGACATCGACATATTCGGATCCGCCTTTGTCGTTCTCTTGAGTGCCATTGTCTATATTGTTTCTTCCTCTGAGGCAGGCTCGTTGAGGAGGTCCATAAACTCTATTGTGGTGCTTTCCATCTTGAACACCACATCGGACACCTTCGCAGAAAGGAAGTTGTAGCCGAAGTAAGCAATGATACCCACGATAAGTCCGCCTACGGTGGTGATCATGGCAGTGTAAATGCCGCCGGAAAGCAGGGAAATGTCCACGTTGCTGCCGGCGTTAGCCATATTGAAGAAGGCCTGCACCATACCGATTACAGTGCCGAGGAATCCGAGCATAGGGGCGCCTCCGGCAATGGTCGCAAGATAAGGGAGCCCCTTTTCGAGCCTTGCCACCTCGGCGTTGCCTACATTGTCAACGGCAGTCTGGATATCTCCCAGAGGCCTGCCTATGCGGGCGATACCGGTTTCGACCATCCTTGCGACAGGGGTGTCATACTTGGTGCAGAGTGTCTGCGCA
The DNA here is from genome assembly GCA_927798505.1 of uncultured Bacteroidales bacterium. Lineage (GTDB taxonomy): Bacteria > Bacteroidota > Bacteroidia > Bacteroidales > UBA932 > Cryptobacteroides. The sequence continues at coordinate 3,040 of CAKMNE010000117.1, read as the reverse complement.
GACTTGATTTTTCCGTCGTGGATGTAGTCGCGGATGTCATTCATGAAATTTCTGTCGATTTTTCCCGCCTGTGCAATCATCCACCATTTCTTTCCGAAGATGAAGATTGCTACGAGGGAGAGCACGAGGAGTACTACCATAATCCAACCACCCTTGGTGGCCATCTCAAGGATGGAGATAGACTGGACTTCCGGCTGGGCCGCAATGTCCACGATGTCTGTCTGGAGAAGTGTTGACAACATATTCTGTTACTAATTTTTTGATTTCCTAACCAAATTTTCCGCCCAAACAGGGCTATCGCGCAAATATACGGAAATTTCCCCTCATTTCCTTGTTTGCAATTCTAAAATTTTTCTTATCTTTGCATTCCCAAAAAGCGCGGGTGGCGGAATGGTAGACGCGCTAGTTTCAGGAGCTAGTGTCAATTGCGACGTGTGAGTTCGAGTCTCATCCCGCGCACAGAAGAAGTCCGGTCTTTCAGCCGGACTTCTTTGTTTTTCATCTTGGGATTTTGCTGATTTTTAGTAAATTCGCGGGATTTTTAGTAGAGTATGACAGAAATTAGAAACATAGCGATCATCGCTCACGTCGACCACGGCAAAACAACCCTGGTTGACAGGATGATTTATCAGGCCAACCTCGTGCGCCAGCCGGAGAATCTGGGCCAGCTTATCCTCGACAACAACGACCTTGAAAGGGAAAGGGGAATCACCATCCTCGCCAAGAACGTGTCAGTCACTTACAAGGATGTCAAAATCAACATCATTGACACTCCCGGCCACAGCGACTTCGGAGGTGAGGTCGAGAGAGTGCTGAACATGGCGGACGGAGTTCTTCTGCTCGTAGATGCATTTGAAGGCTGCATGCCTCAGACCCGCTTCGTGCTGCAGAAGGCCATTCAGCTCGGAAAGAAGCCAATTGTAGTTGTGAACAAGGTGGACAAGCCGAACTGCCGTCCGGACGAGGTGCAGGAAGAGGTGTTCGACCTGATGTTCAACCTCAACGCTACCGAAGAGCAGCTCGACTTCAAAACCGTCTTCGGCTCGGCCAAGCAGGGTTGGATGTCCCTGGACTGGAAAAAGCCTACCGGCGACATCACCGCCCTTCTCGACACCATTCTCGAGGAAATCCCGGCCCCTGAGGTTGTGGAAGGCACCCCGCAGATGCTCATTTCCTCGCTCGAGTACAGCCCGTACGTAGGGCGAATCGCGGTGGGAAAGATTACCCGCGGCTGCCTTAACAGCGGACAGAACGTCAGCCTGTGCAAGCGCTACGATGTAGTCCAGAAGCAGAAAATCAAGCAGCTGATGGTATTCGAGGGCCTGGGAAAGGCTCAGACCGAGTGCGTGCAGTGCGGTGACATCTGCGCAGTGGTGGGAATTGACGGATTCGAAATCGGAGACACCATCGCAGATTTCGAGAACCCGGAAGCCCTTCCTCCAATTGCCGTGGACGAGCCTACGATGAGCATGCTCTTCACCATCAACAACTCTCCTTTCTTCGGCAAGGACGGCAAGTTTGTGACCTCCCGCCACATCAAGGAGCGCCTCGACAAGGAGCTTGAGAAAAACCTTGCCCTGCGCGTAAAGCCGGGCACCGGAGCTGACTCATTCATAGTTTACGGCCGCGGAGTGCTGCATCTGTCGGTGCTCATCGAGACCATGCGCCGCGAGGGCTTCGAGCTTCAGGTCGGACAGCCAAAGGTGCTGGACAAGACCATAGGAGGCCAGAGGTGCGAGCCTATCGAAGAACTCTCCATCGAGGTTCCGGAGGAATTCGTAGGCGCAGCCATAGAAATCTCCACCAGGCGCAAGGGAGCGCTGGTGCATATGGAACCGCGCGGAGACCGCACCCTGCTGGAGTTCGAAATTCCGACCAGGGGACTTATGGGACTGCGAAGCAATCTGCTCACAGCCACCCAGGGAGAGGCAGTGGTTGCCCACAGGTTCAAGGATTACCAGCCGTACAAGGGAGAAATAGAGCGCCGCAACAACGGTTCGCTGGTTTCCCTGGAAACCGGCACCGCAATAGCATACTCTATGAACAAGCTCCTCGACCGCGGACGTTTCTTCGTGGAGCCGGGTGAGGAGATTTACGGAGGACAAGTGGTCGGAGAGCACACCAGGGAGAGAGACCTCAACATCAATATATGCAAGACCAAGAAGCTCACCAACGTGCGCGCTTCAGGCTCGGATGAGAAGGTGCAGCTCCCGCCTGCAATCAAGTTCTCCCTTGAGGAAGCACTTGAGTATATACAGGAGGACGAGCTGGTAGAGGTAACGCCTCACCACATGCGCATACGCAAAATATTGCTCGATCCGCTTGCGAGAAAAAGAAATAGTGACAACGAAGATTGAAATTAGAAAAATATTTATTAACTTTGCAACCCTTTATAGTCAATCTCAATGGTTTGACCCGCGGCTCAGGCAAATTGAGCGAGGTCGCCACAATGGAGTTCTTTGAAAGTTTCGGCAATCAGGACATAATTGATGCCGATGTGAAAGTAGAGGCCGACATCTTCAGCCACGGCCAGTCAGTGGACGTCAAGGCAAGCCTGAATGGCACGGTGACTGTGAGATGCGACAGATGCTGGGACCCTCTGGTTCTGCCGGTGGACTGTTTCTTCGACGAGCACTATGTGCCGGAAGAGAACGAACTGGACATAAGCCAGGATGTCTATGACTACATCTGCACTTCCCTACCCCTGAAAAGGGTGCACGAAGACGGACTCTGCAACGAAGAGACTATAAAGTATTTGAATGAAGAAATTTAAAAAAGTATAAAAAATGGCAAATCCGAAACACAAATTCTCAAAACAGAGAACTGCCAAGAGACGTACCCACGATTTCGCTCCGGTACCTACACTTGCAACCTGCCCTAACTGCGGCGCTACCGTTATCTATCACCGTGTATGCCCAGAGTGCGGTTACTACAGAGGAAGGCAGATTATCGAGAAGAGCGTAGAGTAATCCCGCTCTTTTACCCGGTCTCTTAGTTCAACGGATAGAACGAAGGTTTCCTAAACCTTAAATACAGGTTC
>CAKMNE010000116.1 GCA_927798505.1 uncultured Bacteroidales bacterium | reverse complement strand
AGGCACGAAATCGCCCTCCCACGCACTTTTTGCTCCTAATCTCACACATCAGGAATCCACCAACCCGCCCCACAGCCCCCTCCAGGCTACATTCTGAAATTCCGCATCTGTTACATCAGGCACGAAATCGCCCTTCCATGCACTTTTTGCTACTCATCTCACACATCAGGAAATGCGCATCAGAACGTGATAAAGCTAAGCACTTAATACTCAATTATTTGGGAAAAACCAGGTACCCAAAAAGGGCACCTGATTTTCTGCAAGTAGCTGTGTAACAATGTATTACATTTCATTCACTCACACTGGAGTAAGGAGTATGTTCCCTGTAAAATTGAAGTGATTGATATACAGCGATTTATGAAAAATCAGGTATCCCAAAAGGGTACCTGTTTTTTGTATCTAATTGTGTATAAAGGCGTTAGCCTCCCCCATAGGGTGTGACATGGAGGATTATACCGGAGGACGACAGAAAGGGCAGGCAATGAGGGCGACTAAAAGGGCCGGCAAGGGAGGGTGACAGAGAGCCGACAGAGAGAAATGAGCGGGCAGGGAAAAGAAACCAGGGACAGGAACAAGAAAAAGGAACAGTGAAAAGGGTGAGGAAATTTGACACAGTCGGGAATTGTTGCGATATTTGTCATATGGCAAAACAGAGCACTGATGCGGCGAGCCTCAGCCGCCAATTGATTGAGGATATCATGGCCGGGAATTTCAAACCGGTTTATCTGCTGATGGGAGACGAACCCTATTACCCCGATCTCGTCTGCCAGGCCATTCTCGACAATTGCGTGGAGGAGATGGCGCAGGATTTCAACCAGACCGTATGCTACGGTGCGGATGTGACGGCGGATGCTGTCATCAGCGCCTGCAGGCAGTACCCTATGATGTCCGAGCACGTGCTGGTGGTCGTTCGGGAAGCCCAGCTGATGAAAACCCTGGAAAAACTCAGCGTATATACTGAAGCCCCTCAGGACACCACCGTACTGGTGATTCTGATGCACGGTGCCTCTGCCGACAAGCGCAAAGCCCTCTACAAATCCGTGCAGAAAAACGGAGTCGTGCTGGACAGCACTGCCATCAGGGATTATGAAATTCCGCGCTGGATAGACACTTACTACAAGTCCAGGGGCCTGTCCATAGAGCCGGCCGCTGCAGTGCTGATGGCGGAAAACATAGGCACCAACCTCTCCACCATAGTCGTGGAAACCGACAAGATGCTCAAGAACCTGCCGGAAGGAACCACTTCCGTCAGCGTGAGCGACGTCGAGACCAACATCGGGGTGTCACGCCAGTACAGCATATTCGAGCTCACCAAGGAGCTGTCCGCCCGCAATGCCCCCAAGGCCCTGAAGATAGCGTCCCATATAGGCAACGCCGCAAAATTCGCCATGCCCATGGCCGTCAGCGCATTATATACCCACTTCAACAGGATCCTGCGCTATGGGGCGCTGCTCTCCCGCGGAGGCTACCCTTCGCCGGAGGACAAGGCCAAGGCGCTCGCGGGCGTGAATCCATATTTCTACAAGGAATACGACCAGGCTGCGAGCAACTACTCCGTGCGGCAGGCGATGGACGCCATCTCCCTGCTTTGTGAATATGATTATCTGGGCAAGGGCGGCGACGGAGGCAACCAGAACCCGGGCGAACTGCTGGTGGAGCTTACCGCGAAGCTGCTGGCACTGTAAATCCCCGTTTTCCGTGGTAGCCGTCGGCGCATCCCACGCGCTCGACGCTCAGCTCGCGCCTGACAGGGTCCCAAGTGACAATGTTGAAGGCGTCGGTGTTCTCTGCGCTGCGGTCGGCATCCTGCATATAGTGGTCCAACTCCCCAGCCTTATCCACCAGAATCTGCATCTGGCGTTCGTGCCTTTTGACCATCCCGACATAGTCATTGTGATTGTGGCCGCTTAGCCAGCAGACAAAGAGTCCGCCCTCATCTATGAACTTGTCAACCGCCCGGAATGCGAGGTCCGTCATACTTTCAACCTGCACGGCATCCGGGTCGGAAGCCTGAGGGTAGTCTTCCCCGTGTGGAGTGAGGGCGGCATCATATGGTACCATTCCGAACTCCGCCGGATAGTGGGTTACGGCCAGCACTGCAAGGCCAGCCTCACGTGCCTGCGAAAGAGTTGCTTCAAACCACGCCTCCTGCGCAGAGTCGTAGTGCATGCAATCCAGAACTATCAGCCTCGCGCAGCTGCCAGGATAGTCTTTGTAATAGTAACAGGCTTGATAATCAGGAGATTCAGGGTCGTTCACGCCTGAAGGCTGGCATACTCCCCATCCTGCGATGGTAGGGTTCTCCGGGTCCGGACCGACAAAAAAGCGGGAATAGACATCCTCCTTTGTCGCATCATAGGGCTTGTCGGTCTGAGCCCATACCAGATGCCCTTTCCAGCAGTCGTGATTGCCAATGGTGTTGAGCACTCGCCTGCCGCCCGGAACGCTTTCGAATACATTCTCGTCATCGTAGTAGCACATCACCCCGTCTCCGGTGTGGATTGCGTCATCGAGTTCCTGGCCGGCCATATAGTCCACTATTCTCTGAAGATGTAGAGCGGAGCCGTGAAGGTCGGAGAAATGCAGAAGGCGGAGGGGTCTGGGTTCCCCAACATCCGAACTCGGAGTGCATAAGGATAACGCCAGCAGCGCGGCAAGGCAAAGTCTCAATGTAATAAGCATAATTATTTGTCGTTTTACTACAAATTTAGGAATTGTATTCTTATTTTTGCAAATATGGAAAAAGAGATTCTCCAGATTCTTGCAGAGGAAATAGTTCCGGCAGAGGGCTGTACCGAACCGATTGCGCTGGCCTATGCGGCGGCGCTCATCAGCGACGCGCTCAAGGGCGAAGGCATAAGCAGGCCGCGGATGGAAGTGTATCTGTCCGGCAATATGATCAAAAACGTCAAAAGCGTGCATATCCCCGGAGCCGAAGGCCGCGTGGGGATAGAAACCGCCGTAGCCATGGGCGCGCTTCTGGGATGCAGCGCCAGGAAACTGATGGTAATAGCGGACGTGGACAGAAGCCGCCTGGGCGAGGTATATGAATATGCCGAGTCGGGCCTGATAAGGGTTCATTTCCAGAAAGACTGCCCAAAGCTTTACATACGCATAGAGGCGGAGGACGCGCTGGTTGAGATCACGGATTTCCATACCCACGTAAACAGATACACCAAGGCAGGGGTGTCACTGCTTTCCGACAGCGACGCTTCGTGCTCGGACAGCGTCAAGAAAGAGGAACTCACGGACCGCAGCTTCCTGACCATAGACGGCATATGCCACACTGCCGACACCATCGAGCTGGAGAAAATCGAGCCTCTTTTCGATAAAGTCATAGAGCTTAACAGCGCCATTGCACGCGAAGGCCTGCGCGGGGACTATGGCATCGCGATAGGCAAGACCATACGCGAAGGAATAGAGGACGGAGTGTTCGGCTGCGATATCAAGAATATGCTTTCCTCCTTTGCGGCCGCTGGCAGCGATGCGAGGATGAACGGCTGTCCGCTCCCGGTGATGACCACCAGCGGCAGCGGAAATCAGGGGATGACCTGTTCCCTGCCGGTCATAGAGTTCTGCCGCATCAGAGGCATTGGCCACGACAGGCTCATCCGCGGACTCTTTGTGTCCCACCTTATCACCATTCATATCAAGGAGGTCATAGGACGCCTTTCGGCATATTGCGGGGCAATGGCCGCGAGCGCGGGAGTCAGCGGCGCGCTGACCTATCTTGACGGAGGCTGCGCCAAACAGATCAAAATGGCCGTGGAGACAACCCTGGCAACGGTTTCAGGTGTGATATGCGATGGCGCAAAGAGCAGCTGCGCAACCAAGATTGCCACCGGAATCAGCGCCGCGGTGGATGCCTTCGTCGCCGCCCGCAAAGGCCGTGGCCTGTGCTATGGCGAAGGGATAGTGGGCTGTGACATAGAAAATACCATCAACCACGTCGGCACTCTCGGCTCAGACGGCATGCGCATCACCGACGATGTGATTCTCGACATCATGCTCCACGAATAATCCCTGACTATCAACCACATACATTTAACTCTTTCGAACCTGCGTTTGGGCCACTATGCCCGCGAAACTTAACAGCCAATAACACAGCAACTTACAGAAAATCAGGTACCCATTTGGTGTACCTGATTTTTCATAACACACTATGTATCAATCTGAGTTTTTCAAACTCTTATACCCAAAAGTCGTAAATATTTGAAAATAAATC
>CAKMNE010000115.1 GCA_927798505.1 uncultured Bacteroidales bacterium | reverse complement strand
CACCGCCGGCCGAGTTGATATGTTCTATCAGAGATACAAGGCCAGGAAGAAGTAAACTTCCCCGGATAAGTAGTAAAACGGGCTGCAACGGGATGTTGCGGCCCGTTTTTTTATGCTGTGCCTGCATAAACGATTAAGACCCGCATCCCTGCGGGTCTTAACGATTAGTTAGTAGTGTATTACCTTTAAGAAGGTCAATATTGTTGGTTAGAATCCTTACTATCGTAAGTGAGTTGTTTATCATTTCCGAAGGCAAATATACTGCGAATTTTTGATTCTGCAAATTATTATCAAAAAATCTTGAAAAAATCTTTTTGAGATAATAAAATTTTTTAAAAACTCACATTATTCCAGAAGATGAGGGCGCAGCAGGCGGGTGCGTTCGAGGGCCTGAGCGTCCTGCCATTCCTTAATCAGCTTGGGATTTCCGCTGAGCAGCACGTCCGGCACCTTCCAGCCATTGAATTCCGCAGGTCGGGTATATACCGGAGGGGAAAGCAGATTGTCCTGGAAAGAATCGGACAGGGCTGAGGTTTCGTCGGTCAGGGCTCCCGGGATAAGCCGGATGATTGAATCCGCCAGCAGGGCAGCCGGAATCTCGCCTCCGCTCACCACATAGTCGCCAACGGAAATCTCACGGGTGATCAGATGCTCGCGGATGCGGTGGTCTATGCCCTTGTAATGGCCGCATAGAATGATTAGGTTCTCACACAGTGAAAGCTGATTCGAAATTCCCTGGGTCAGCGTCTCTCCGTCCGGAGACATATAGATGACCTCGTCGTAGTGGCGTTCTGCCTTGAGTTCTTCTATCATCCTGAAGACAGGCTCCACCATCATCACCATCCCGGCATCTCCTCCGTAAGAATAATCATCCACGTTCTTGCGCGGCCCCAGGCCGTATTTCCTGAGATTGTGGACATGGATCTCCACCAGCCCCTTCTTTATTGCCCTTCCTACAATGCTGTGTCCAAGCGGACTCTCCAGCAGTTCGGGTACTACGGTCAAAATATCTATTCTCATATTATGCTTTTTAATTCTTGCAAAAATACTGAAAAAGAAGGAATTGACAGAAAAAATCGTATATTAGCGGAGTATATTGAAATATTTTTCCAATCATATAATTATGAAAACCAGCACTAAAATCGCAGGTATCCTGCTCGCCTTGGCTTTTGCCGTTCCGGCCAATGCCCAGAGTTTCAACGAGTGGCAGGACCCGACTGTAAACCAGGTCAACCGTGCTCCTATGCACGCGGATTTCTTTGCCTATTCCAGTCTTGATGAGGTGGAAAATGGTATGGAAAACAGCCAGAACTATCTTTCACTCAACGGAGAATGGAAATTCAACTGGGTCAAGGATGCTGACCAGCGTCCTGTCAACTTCTGGTCACCGGATTTCGACGACAGCCAGTGGGGCACTATGCCGGTGCCGGGAATGTGGGAACTCAACGGTTACGGCGACCCTGTCTATGTCAATGTCGGCTATGCCTGGAAGGGCAATTTCAGCAACAATCCTCCAAGCGTTCCTGTTGAGAACAACCACGTCGGCACTTACCGCAGGACCATCAGCATTCCTGATGATTGGAAGGGACGCAACGTTACCATCCATTTCGGCTCAGTAACCAGCAACATCTACCTTTGGGTAAACGGCAAGTTCGTGGGCTACAGCGAGGACAGCAAGCTTGCCGCCGAGTTTGACATCACCAAGTTCGTGAAGCCGGGCAAGGATGCGACCATTGCTTTCCAGACTTTCCGCTGGTGCGACGGTACCTATCTCGAGGATCAGGACTTCTTCCGTCTCAGCGGTGTGGCGAGGGACAGCTACATCTACAGCAGGCCGAAGACCCATATATCAAATGTCAAACTGACTCCTGACCTTGATGCCGATTATATCAACGGTACCCTTGATGTGGATCTCCAGCTTACCGGCAAGGCCAAGGTTCTCGTGGAACTGCTTGATGCAGAAGGAAAAGTTGTCGCCAGCAAGGAGAAGAAGCTCAAGGCCGAGACCCTGCGCCTGGGTGTGCCTTCTCCTAAGAAGTGGACAGCCGAGACACCATATCTCTATACCCTTCGCATCACCAGCTATAACGGCAAGAAGGTTTCCGAGATTGTTCCTGTCCAGGTCGGCTTCCGCAAAATCGAAATCCGCGGAGCCCTGGTTCTGGTCAACGGCCAGCCTATTTATGTCAAAGGTGTGAACCGTCACGAAATAGATCCTGACGGAGGTTATGTGGTCAGCCGCGAGCGTATGCTTCAGGACATTACCATTATGAAGCAGAACAACATCAACGCTGTGCGCACCTGCCATTATCCGGACGACAGCTATTGGTACAGTCTCTGCGACAAATACGGTATTTATGTGGTAGCCGAGGCCAATGTGGAGTCTCACGGAATGGGTTACGGCAATCAGAGCCTTGCTCACCGCGATGACTATACCAAGGCTCACCTTGAGCGCAATGAGCGCAATGTGGCCGCATACTACAACCATCCTTCCATCATCTGCTGGTCCCTCGGCAATGAGGCCGGCTATGGCAAGAATTTCGAGCAGGCATATGATCTTGTGAAGGGTATCGACCCTGGTCGCGTTGTCCAGTACGAGAGGGCAGGGTATGGCGGAAAGACCGATTTCTATGCCCAAATGTATCTTCCTTACGACAAGGTTGAGGCCTACTGCGAGGACCAGACCAAGGTTAAGCCTCTGATTCTCATCGAATATGCTCACGCAATGGGTAACTCCGAGGGTGGATTCAAGGAGTATTGGGACCTTGTCCGCAAGTATCCTAAGTTCCAGGGTGGTTTCATCTGGGATTTCGTCGATCAGAGCCTCCGCTGGCATAGGGAAGACGGCACCGAGTTCTACGCTTACGGCGGAGATTTCAATGACTATGACCCTTCAGACAACAATTTCTGTGACAACGGTCTCGTAAGCCCTGATCGCAGGCTCAATCCGCATATGGGTGAGGTGAAGTATGTATATCAGAATATCTGGACCAGCTTCAAGAACTACGAGTACGGCGTCGCTACCGTGGAAATCCGCAATGAGAATTTCTTCATCGACCTTTCAGGCATACGCCTTTACTGGACTCTGCTCCGTGACGGCAAGGTGGTTGCGAAGGGCCTTGAGTCGGATCTTTACTGCGGACCTCAGCAGACAGCTTCCGTGGATCTTCCTGTCGGAGAGATAGGTGAGGACGGCGAGTGGCTGCTCAACCTCAGCTATGAGCTCAAGGCGGATGGCAAGCTGCTCAAGCATGGTCATCAGGTGGCAAAGCAGCAGATTCTTGTCAAGGGCGGCGCTCCTGCATACGAAGGATTGGAGAAGACCGTAGGAACAGTTATCCTGGGAGAGACTTGCATTACCGGAAAGGACTACCTGATTGCTTTCGATCCTAAGACTGGTTTCATCAGCTCATATATCGTCGGAGGAAAGCAAATCCTCAAGGAGGGCTATCAGATTACTCCTTCATTCTGGCGTGCACCTACCGATAACGACTACGGTGCCAAGTTTGACCAGAAGATGGCTTTCTGGAAGAACCCGGATTTCAAGATTGAGAAGGTTGAGAAGGAGGCAAATGACGGAACCGGTACTGTGAGAGTGCAGTACAGTTCTAAGGGAGTATCCCTGATTATGACTTACCGCATCAATTCCGACGGTTCTCTCGAGATTACAGAGGATATGGATGCCGACATTACTCTTCCTGGTCTGTTCCGCTATGGACTGCGCATAGTGATGCCTTCAAGCTTCGAGAATATATGCTACTACGGAAGGGGACCCGGGGAAAATTATATCGACAGGTGCAATTCAGCAGATCTGGGCATATGGGAGCAGACTGTGACCGAGCAGTATTACCCGTACATACATCCTCAGGAGACCGGAAACAAGACGGATATCCGCTGGATGGAGCTTACCGACGAGAACGGCAGAGGCATTCGCATCACCGCTACCGATCCGTTCTCAGCTTCGGCTCTGCACTATCAGTTGGAGACACTGGATGCCGGACATGCAAACAAGCAGGTACACGCCGCAGATATCAAAGCTTCAGACGTGACCAACCTTATGCTCGACAAGGTGCAGATGGGTCTTGGCTGTGTTGACAGTTGGGGTGCAATCCCTCGCGAAGAGTATCTCCTGCCGGCAGGACACTATGTATTCACGGTAAGGATAGACCCGAAGTAAAGTTTGTGTCAATCAGGCACCCTTTTGGGGTGCCTGATTTTTCTAAAAATATTGATAAAACTGCATCTGAGTATTGCATAAATCAATTTTTCGTTCTACTTTTGCAATCCCAAATAGCGAACAGGGAGCTTAGCTCAGTTGGTTCAGAGCGTCTGCCTTACAAGCAGAGGGTCGGGGG
>CAKMNE010000114.1 GCA_927798505.1 uncultured Bacteroidales bacterium | reverse complement strand
AACGGTGGAAGCATCGCTTGCGAAAACGGAATTCAGGCCCTGCTGCTCCTGGAAGGGGTCTCCGCACAAGTCATCTCCTTCCTGCCAGCGCTCGTGAGCCGGAGAAGCCTCGCCTCCCCATGCCCAGAAATTGCAGCCGGCAAGATAGCCGCCATCCGAAGCGCTTTCAGCAATGAGTTCGAATACGCGCTTGTAAACCTTATCCCTGGCGCTAGTGCTCTGAGCCTTGCTGAAACTGAAACCGTCGCGAGGATAGCCGAACTCTTCGATGACCACGCTTTTCCTGAGTATGCTTGCAATCTCAATGCTCTTGGCGATGTATTGTTCCGTTTCACGCACAGCCCCCTCCACTCCGTCGGTCACGCTGTGTTCCCTCACCCAACTCCAGTTGTACGGCCAGATGTGTATTGTTATGTAATCTATGTCAGGGCAGTCATTGATTCTGTAGAACAGGTTCCAGTTGCATTCGCATCCCATGTAGCCTTCGTTGCCGGTGCTGACCATGTGCACGGGGTCAATGGACTTGATGAGGGCAGCTGTGCTGTGGATATACTTCACAAAGGCGTCGAAAGTCTGCTGGTCTGAAGCGAAGGCCCTCGGCTCATTGCTTATCTGCCAGCTGAAGATGGACTTGTAGCCTTTCAGCCTGCTTACAAGAGTCCTGATATGCCGGTGGCTGAGTTCTATTGCTGCCTCATTGCGGCAGAATGCGCACATTGCATTCATATAGGCGGTGTAACCGTCTCTTGCAGGATGAGGCTGAGGCCCCGCACCGGCGGCTTCGAGATAATCCCTGAAGCCCATAGACCACTCCCAGGCATTGTTCATATAGAGAACGGCATACATCCCTTTCTCTTCCAGACGCTGGAGAACATACTCCAGGGCATCCGCATCAGTGTCTTCCGTAGCCTTGATTCTGAGATTGCGCACTCCGCATTCTTTCAGATAATCCAGTTCCCTTTCAAGACGTTCGCGGCCCGGGGCAGTTGCGGCGAGTTCGGGGGCATACCAGATGTTGGTTCCGATAAAGTATTCGCTATGGCCGTCGACAATGAATTTACCGTTTTCAACATGAGGGACATCACTTTGGTTGCAGGAAGAAAGCGCAAAAAGCAGAAGCAGTGATGCAAGGCATCCGGAGAGAATATTCTTCATTGATGAATTGAATGTGGTTTTCGGGAAACAAAGATGGGCATTATTTTGTTTTCAAAAAAATATTTCTACCTTTGCAGTCCGAATTTTTGATTTAGGAAAAAGGGGGTGATTTTTAAGGATGATTATCGTACCAGTTAAGGAAGGTGACAATATCGAGAAGGCTCTTAAGAAGTTTAAGAGAAAGTTCGAGAAGACCGGAGCGATTCGCGAGCTGCGTGCCCGCAAGAACTTCGAGAAGCCGTCTGTCCGCAAGCGTATCGCCAAGCAGAAGGCCATCTATGTACAGCACCTTCGTCTTCAGGACGAGCAGTAATCAACTGCCCCGCATTCATACTTACAGCCTGCCTTACGGTGGGCTGTTTTTGTTATTTTTGTATCTATCTTTGCACAATGGTCAAATTAACGACAGAAGTAGCAATCCCTGCTTTCGGCAGGAAAATAGGATTTGATGAGGAAGTGATGGTGCTGGGCAGCTGCTTTGCCGACTCTATGGGCGAAAGGCTGCTTCGCCACGGCTACAAAGCCCTGGTCAACCCCTTCGGAACCCTCTACAACCCCCTCTCGATAGAAGAAGCCATACGAAGGCTGGACGACGGGACTCTTTTCAGTTTGGAAGACTGCGTGGAAATGGGCGCAGGAGCGGGAAAAATCTGCTCATTCAGCCACCATACCAGCTTTGCCCGGGAAAGCGCCCGCGAGTTTCTGGAAAATGCCAATGACAAACTGACGGAAGCCCGCCGCTTTTGGGAAAAGGCTGAAACCGTGATTGTCAACTTCGACTCCGCCTTCATCTGGAGCCACAATGGAAAGGTGGTCGCCAACTGTCTCAAGAGACCCGCGCACGAATTCGAAAGGCGAAGGATCACGGTCGAAGAATGCTCCATCACCACCGCGGGGCTGATTGCCGCCCACCCCGAAAAGCATTTCATATTCAGCATAAGCCCTATACGCCATCCCGGCGCTGACGGGGCTCATGAAAGCACTCTGAGCAAGGCCACCCTTCACCTTGCGCTGGATGAGGTCTTGAGGCAGACCACGGCGGCGGTTTATTTCCCATCCTATGAAATCCTGATGGATGAACTCAGGGACTACCGCTTCTATGCGTCAGACCTGCTGCATCCGAGCGAAACGGCGATGGAACTAATTTGGGACAAGTTCTGCGTCGCCGCCCTGCGCCCGGAGGATGAGCAGAGACGCAAGGAAAACGAAAAGCAGTGGAGAAGGTCTCAACATATTGAAAAAAAGCGCTAACTTCGCGGGCTATGAGACATAAATTTTCGACACTTGCGGATGTGTACGATTACTCTACCGAAAAATTTGCCAAACGTTACGCATCCGGCTTCATAGAAGGTAGCCAGACCTATACCTACGCCCAGATTAAGGAAAAGACCGACAGCCTGTCCGGCACCCTTTCAAGTTTCGGTGTAAACGCCGAGGATAAGGTTGCCATCCTGTCAGAGAGCATGCCGAACTGGACCATAGCCTTTTTTGCAACTACGGCATTCGGACGCATTCTGGTCCCTATGCTCCCCGAACTCTCCCCCACCGAAGTGGAGAATATTCTGGAACACTCCGAATCCAAGGTGATTTTTGTCAGCGCAAAGCAGAAAGCCAAACTCAGTCCTGAAAGGATTGAAAAGCTCAGGCTCGTAATATGTCTGGATGATTTCAGCTTCATCAAGGTGGACAGCAAGGCATATACCTGCGACGGCAACGTCAAGAATCCGAACCCTATGGACATCGCGGCCATACTCTACACCTCCGGCACAACGGGAAACGCAAAGGGCGTTATGCTGTCCCACCGTAACTTCTGCTGGAATGTCCTGGAAGCCTGGCACAATTTCCACATCAACCGCCACATGCACTTCCTTTCGGTGCTGCCTATGGCCCATACCTACGAGATGAGCATAGGAATGCTCTATCCTTTCGCAGGCGGCGCGCGTGTGTGGTATATACAGAAACTCCCTACGCCTACCATACTTATTGACGCGATGCGCAAGGTCAGGCCGCATGCAATGCTCACGGTGCCTCTCATCATAGAAAAGGTGTACCGCAGCAGCGTGGTCAAGACCGTGGCGAAGAGCAAGTTCCTCACCTTCCTGAAGGAGCACTTCCCGGGCCTGCTGTACAGGCTCGTGGGAATGAAGCTGATGAAGACCTTCGGAGGCAGGCTGCAGTTTTTCGGTATAGGCGGATCCAAGCTGGACCCTCAGGTGGAGAACTTCCTGAAGAAGGCGCATTTCCCTTATGTTACGGGCTACGGACTGACCGAGACCGCTCCTCTGATCTGCGGCGCCAAGCCCGGACATCCCGTACTCGGAAGCACCGGCAAGCCGGCATATGGCATCAGCGTGCGTCTGGACAATGTCAACCCTGCTACCGGCGAAGGCGAACTCGTCGCCAAGGGCCCGAACGTGATGCTGGGTTACTACAAGGACTACGAGCGCACCCGCAGCGTGCTTGACGAGGACGGATGGTTCCACACCGGCGACCTGGCAAAGGTTGACAAGAAGGGCAGGTACAGCATTATGGGGCGCCTGAAAACAGTGATTATCGGAGCCTCCGGAGAGAACATTTACCCGGAAGAAATAGAAAGCGTAATCAACAACATTAACGAAGTGTCAGACTCTCTTGTAATCGAGAGAGACGGGCATCTCGTGGCTCTGGTGCAGTTCAACGACAATGTCTTCGACTGGAATCTGGAGGGTCAGGACAAGTTCATTGAAGATATGGAAGCCCGCACAAAGGCCATTGTTGACTTTGTGAACGAGAATGTGAGCAAGTTCTCGAAAATCAAGGAAGTAGTAGTGATGAAAGAGCCTTTCAAGAAGACAGCCACCCACAAGATCAAGCGCTATCTTTACACGAAGGACGATAAAAAGGAAGAACCCAAACAATAACAAAACCTATGGACAAGGCGGACTCCTGCACCAACGAGTGTGACAAGGCTACAGCCTACCACGAGGTGGCAGGACTGCTGTTTATCAGCTAGAAAGGCTGCTCTCAGAGCTTCTCCAAGAGAGGTGTCGTACCTGTCGCCTTGGCGTGGCTAAGCAGCGTCTGAGCAACATCGTTTTTTTTCATCCAAAAATTCCTATCTTTGCACTTCCTTGCGGGTATGTTGAAATTGGTAGACAAGCAAGACTTAGGATCTTGTGCCTCGTGCGTGTGGGTTCGAGTCCCACTACCCGCACAAGGGGACCGCTTCGGAAAGAGGCGGTCCTTTTTTTTGTTTCCATGTAAAGGCCCGCAGGCAGGCGGTGGAGATTCCTACCTTCAGAATGGTCTCCGGGCTCTGACACAGGGCCTTTCTCCAGCCAAGAAACGCAAAACGGCCATCCAGAAGGATTTGTATAATACTCATTGTGAAAAATGCATAAGGCCAGACATATAGTTCTAG
>CAKMNE010000113.1 GCA_927798505.1 uncultured Bacteroidales bacterium | reverse complement strand
TTAAGACATATTTCTGTGCCTGTCTGTGTGAAGTGCGCAAGTGCTGTATTGCCAAGGGTTTTGAGACCTGCGCCGAATGCTGCGAAAAGGCAGTTTGTGAAAAGCTTGCCCCATTTCTGTCCAATGAGACAGCAAGGAAGAATATACTTTGACGGCTATGGTTTGCAGCCGCTATAATTCATTTTTTACCCGAAAAATATTCCCACATTTGCCCGAAAAATATTCCAATAAATGACGGTTTTTGTATATATTGCGTTAATTCAAATAACACTGCCCATATGAGAACAATTATACCCATCCTGGCTCTGGGTCTTTGCCTGATGAGCGCCTGCACCAGCAAAACAGAGAGCATACAGCTGCGCTTTGATGAGAATGGTGAGTTCAAAATCCTGCAACTTACTGATTTGCACTATATTTACAAAGACAGCAGGAGCGATATAATGCTTGAAAGGGTGGATGAGCTACTGGACTTCGAGAAGCCTGACCTTGTGGTGATTACAGGGGACTTGGTCTATGGTGCACCTGCTGACACCGCCTATCTCGACCTCCTTGCACACATCACCCGCAGGAATCTGCCTTTTGCAGTCTGCTTCGGCAATCACGATGACAACTGGGGCCCAACCAACACCGAGCTATACGACCTGGTGCGTACTCTTCCGGGCAACCTTTTCCCTGACAGGGGCGACAACCCTTCTCCGGACTACACCCTTAGCATACTCTCGCACGACTCGGACAAACTCGCGGCTCTGCTGTACTGCTTTGACTCGGGAACATATCTTTGGGATCAGAAAATGTACGAGCCGGTCCATACCGACCAGGTCTGCTGGTACTGGCACACAAGCCGTTCCTTCACACAGGCCAACGGTGGGGAGCCGGTGCCAAGTCTGGCGTTCCTTCATATCCCGTTCCCGGAATATGCGGATGAACTGCCGCGAGTGGGGACCTTCGGCGAGGCGGTATGCGCTCCTCAGCTCAACAGCGGCCTGTTCAACGCCATGCTGGAGTGCGGGGATGTGATGGGCGTCTTCTGCGGGCACGACCATAACAACGACTACTCCATCCTTAACCGCGGCATCCTGCTCGCCTATGGCAGATACACCGGCGGGGACACGGTTTACAATGATCTTCCCAACGGAGGACGGGTTATTGTCCTGCGTGAGGGTAGCCGCCATTTCACCACCTGGATCACCCTGAAAGGCGGTGAAAGGATCAACCTTGTGGAATACTGATATGATTTGTTGAAAACAGTGCTGACGGTCTTCAACCCTGAACACGAGCAGTGCCTGTCTAACGGAAGCCGGACTTATTGCCCCGACCGGTCTGCCCGCAAATTCGCGCAAGATTGCGCCCAGATAATGCGTTTCGCACTTTCCGGAGAGCAAATCAATGTCTGGGGCTGGGATTTGGTACTCAAGAACAGGCTTGTAAATCAGGGGGTTCCGGAATCCTCCCTCCCAAGTGATGAATACATCGCGTTAATCCGAAGGCTGGCCCACCGAAGGGAATCCCTCAGGCTTTCGGAGCACCTGCGATCCTCGCTTGGCGGCACGAACCTTTCCTTTCCTGCACAACTGGAAGCGCAAAGCCTGGAAGAGCTGGCGGAGTTTATCGAAACCTATGGCGATGTGATGGTCAAATCGCCATGGTCCTCAAGCGGCAAAGGGCTCAGACGCCTGTACAAGGGTATGGTGACGGAAAACGACTGGGGGCGTTGCAGGCGGGTTATGGAAAAGCAGGGGAGTCTGATAGTGGAGCAATTGCAGAACCCGGTGCTGAATGTGGGCATTCAGATGCATATAAGCCAGGGAAAGGCGGCGCTGGAGAATTATTCCATTTTCGAGACCTGCCGCTGCGCCTACAAGGACAATCTGCTCGTGAGTGATGACTATGTGAGGCGGCAATGTGCGCTGTATCTCCCGGATGGGCTTTTGGACTCGGTCTGCGAGGCGATTGCTGGCTACTTGGAGCAAAGCGAGTTCCGCCACTATTCCGGCTATCTTGGAGTGGACACATATTTGCTCAGGACGGGGGAGGGAACCTATATGTTGCGGCCTTGCGTGGAGATTAATCTGCGTATGACCATGGGAATCGTGGCATCCAGGGTGTACCATCACTTCAAGGACCGTTTTGCCGACGGAGAGTACCTGATGGAGACGGTCTATGAACCGACTCCCGATGCCTTGAGGCAGCGCGTTTCGCAGGCCAGCGAAATACTGACTCCACTGAAGGATGACAGCCTCTATGCCATTGTGATCAGGCCAGTTGGGAATCCTGAATCCTACTCGGAAATCAATTCCAGATAGAAACTAACCGGTCTGAATCCGTCATTGCACGAAATCATCGCACTCATAGGATTTTTCATCCAGCCGTCAAAGAAGTTGCCTTTCCCCTCTGCCAGGCTTTGCACGAACTCCCGCATCGAACCCCAGGCTGTTTCGCACAGACCCTCAGGTCGCTCACCGTTTTCGGAGATCCAACTCTGGCCTACGACAAGGTCGCAGGCATGCTGAATGGGAGTTTCATATTGTGCCATGAGCTCCGGGTACTCAGTCTTCCGGACTGCTGTAATTCTTACTTTGTGCATCTCTAGACATCAGTGTTGACTTGCGAATATAGTCATTCACATTCTGGAATCAAAATGTTATCAAATAATGGCAAAAATGAGGGTGCGGAATTGCCATTTTATGAGGTAAAAGCGTACAGCCACTCCGGGATTGAGTGGCTGTGGAATAACCAAAATCAAAAGTTGCGGAATGAATCAACGTAAAGTTGCGGAATATTAATTTTGATTGTATTAATGGAACTTTTATCTTTGCAATTACGAACTTCTTAGTCGCAAACTCATGGAAACGGGTGCGGTTCTGGTGCAGGGTCCAAATGGTGCGGAAAGACCACTATTAAGGACTAAATAAACTATTAGAATGGAATACCTTTCACGCGAACGATATGATGAGATTTCCGCCGAACTCAAGCGCTTGATTGAGGTGGAGTATCCAAAAATCCGCGAAGAACTGTCCGAAGCACGTGCTCAGGGCGATTTGAGCGAGAATTTCGAATATAGGGCCGCGCGTCGTGCCCAGGCCAAGACCATAAGCCGTATCAACTTCCTGCAGAAAGTCTTGCGCTATTCCCGGGTGATAGACACTAAGTCCTTGCCCAAGGACCGCGTTTCACTTCTGAGCAAGGTGCAGTTCACTAATCTTGCGACCGAACAGAAGATGTGCTACACGATAGTGAGCCACCACGAGATGAATCTGGAGGCGGGAAAACTGTCCTGCAATTCTCCCATCGGAAGCGCTCTTATGGGCCATCGCAAGGGAGATATAGTTGAGGTCAAGGTGCCAGCAGGACTGCTGCGCCTACGCATTGACGAAGTCAATACAGCATTTTGATTCAAAATCCCCGATGGCTGTGCACCGAAAAATCACGACTTAGTCCTTCAGACTGCCGACAGGAACCACAAACACTCCATCGGGACGGCGATAGGCGTATTGACATACTCCAGTGAGTACCATCAGGAAAGAAGGTGCTTTCATTTTGTCTGTATCTATTCTGGCAGCCAGAGTCAGTAACGATTCTGCGCCCTTGTCGATGTTCGCTTTTCCCCCGAGTTTTATCTCTATCAGAGCATACTCGCCATTCCTCAGGTGAAGGACAGCGTCACACTCCAGCCCTGACGAATCCCTGAAATGGTACAGTTCTCCACCTAGTGCATCGGCATAGGTTCGCAAATCTCTTACAGCCAAGGACTCAAAAAACAAGCCGAATGTTTTCAAGTCGTTAATCAGGTCTTTCGGTCCCAATGACAATGCTGATGTTGCAATGCTAGGGTCAACAAAATATCTTGTATCGGAAGACTGTATCGCCGCCTTGCTTCTCAGATTGGGATTCCAGGCCGGCATATCCTCCAACACAAAGAGTTTCTTCAATGCATCCACATAATCGGAAATGCTCTCATACGTGATGCTTGCATTGTCGTTAGCCTTGATGTCTTCACACATCTTGCTGAAACTGGTTGCAGAGCCTGTGTTTCTGGCGTAAGATCTGAGGAGAAGCCTTGTCCGCTCGCTGCTTCTGCGGACTTTGTCAACACGATGGATATCAATCTTATATATGGCCTCATAATAGTCTCTTGCCTGTTCAAGGGCTAAATCTCCTTCCATAAAGCTTGCTTGAGGCCAGCCACCACGGCAAACGAGAAAGGCAAGTTGCTCCAATTCCATTGAACATTCGAAAGGCTCGAATATTTGCCCGTTGAACAAGTCGGAAAGGCTTATTTTACCGGTGCTGTCTCCTGATTCCCACAGACTCATCGGACGCATTTTTATCCATCCGAACCTTCCGGTCCCGCTATGCCTTCGTTTCTCCTCGTCCACTGGGACACTGCTGCCTGTCAGGATGAACTGCCCCATTTCTCCCCGCCTGTCAACTTCACTGCGCACCATATCCCAAAGTTCTGGTATTACTTGCCATTCATCGAGAAGTCTGGGGGCATTTCCCTCCAACAGTTTCTTCGGGAGAATCTGAAGGGTTTCCAAAGCGTTATTCAACTCGGCAGTGTCACCCAAATCAAGAAGAGACTGCGCATGTTGTTTCGCTGTAGTAGTCTTTCCGCACCATTTGGGACCCTGCACCAGAACTGCCCCCTTTCCCAAGAGTTTGCGTCTAAGCAGTTCATCAGCGATTCGATGTCTGTAAGTCTTCATAAATCAGAAATTTGCGATT
>CAKMNE010000112.1 GCA_927798505.1 uncultured Bacteroidales bacterium | reverse complement strand
AGATTCCGAAATAATTGCTTATCTTTGACCATGTTACGCTTTAAACGACTCATTTTCCTCGTGTTTTTGCTAGTACCTCTTCTGGTGTCGGCGCAGGATTTCAAGCCTCTTGAGAAATTCATTCAAACAAAATCTCAAATCCGGGAAGGCGGTGTCGATGTTTTCAATTATCTTGGGCAAGACTACCTTATTGCAGTCTCAACCGTCCAGGTGGTGACAGCCAAGGGAACCAAGACCGAAACCCAATGCCGCACGGTGGGCAGCACCAAAGCGAAAAGAGACATGCTCGCCTTCGTCAACGGCTCCACCATCAGTTCCTACACCGAGCTGGTCTTCTCGGAAGATGTGCAGGAAGGGCCTCAAGGACGGCAGGTCGAAGCCTCGCAGAACTACACAGAAGTAATAAAAGAAAGTGTAGTCGGTTCCATAAACCAGATTACACCTCTTTGCGGATGGTACTCCGAAGACGGATCACTCTATTACTACGCTTCAATAAAACCAATACAATAGCATTATGAAAAGAACACTTCTCGCAGCGTCTCTGGCGCTTGTCGCTTCCGGACTCCTCTTCGCACAGGAGCCGGCAGATCTTGCAAAGTCCCCTGCAGTTCAGGAAACTCAGGAGGTTGAAAACGAGTTGTTGGAATTCCCTGTTGACGCCCTTACCAAAAGCATGAACAACTCCCTCTCAAAGAAGGGACTCGTTCTGGGAGGCATCAACAATGACGGTTCTATCTATATGATCGGCTCTGCCACTACAGCAAGGCCATCCAACATGTCAGGCTTCATCAATTCCCGCAATGTGGCTTTCAACATTGCCGAGATGACCGCCAAAATGAACATACTCAGACTCGCCGGAGAGCAAATCACCTCAGGCCGCGGGTTCACCCTGCTGGAGGACATCATCGAAGGCGAAGACCCTGATGCAAAGCAGAAAGCCACAATGCTTCAGAAAGCCGCAAAGATTGCAGACAAGTCTCTCGACAAGGCCCTTGCCGCACTCGGCGTTTCTGAAGAAGAGATTGCCCAGATGAACCAGAGCAAGAAGAAAGCTGTCTATGAGCAGACTTTCAGTCAGACCACCCGCTCGCTTGTAGCCGGCATGCTCGAGGGTTGCGCAATTGTGCGCACCGCAGAGGGCGAAAGTGGCAACAATGATTACCAGGTGGCGGTCTGCATCAAGTATTCTCCTGAATTCCAGGAGTTTGCACGTGCACTGAAGAGCGGCGGCATCAATGCCATTCCTGTAAAGTCCGGCAAGTCATCACGCCAGCAGATTCTCAACATGACTGACCAGGAGCTTCTCTACAAGCTCGGCACTTGGGTTACCTACGACGAGCAGGGAAACATGGTAGTCTACGGCTTCGGTCAGCAGGAAGTCAGGGAAACCGGCTCCCGCCAGTCTGCAGCAGTTTCCCGCGCAAGCGAGCAGGCCAGACTTCAGGCAGTGAACAACATCAAGAACTTCGTGGCTGAGGACCTGGTAGCACAGGAAACCCAGGAGAGTGTGGAAAAACTCAAAGAGTACGCTGACGGCAGCAACGCCTACTTCTCACGCCAGAAATGGGAGCAGGCTGTTCAGGCCAAGGAGACCACTCTCAACATTGCAACCGAGCAGGTTCGCAGCTTCCGTACCACCCACCCTGTGTCCAACACCCAGGTTGCCGGCTTTGTTGTGGCATACACCTATCAGAACGCCAAGAACGCAGCTGCGCTCAAGGAGAGGATGAACA
This sequence comes from uncultured Bacteroidales bacterium, assembly GCA_927798505.1. Classification (GTDB taxonomy): domain Bacteria; phylum Bacteroidota; class Bacteroidia; order Bacteroidales; family UBA932; genus Cryptobacteroides. The sequence continues at coordinate 3,032 of CAKMNE010000112.1, read as the reverse complement.
ACGGACCTAAGAAAACCGCTCCTGCTGCAGGAAGTGAGAAGAAAGAACCACAGAAGACAACCAGGGGTACTATAGTCGTAACCGGAGACGATGAGGATCTCTAGTCTTTTCGCCCTTGCCGCATTGCTGTGCTGCCCTCTCCCGCAAGGGGGAGAGCAGTGCCGTTATGTGAAAGGGGACGCCACCTACTTCATCAGCGAAACAGCTTCGGAGTATGTGGTGGAAGAATATAACGACTCTCGTACCATAAGTTCAAGAAATCAGAATATCGCTGAGCGAAAGTCCCGCCTGGCGGCACTGGATGTGATAGGCACCTACATACTCTTCTGCTCCTGGGCCGAAGAAAATGGCCTGGACAACAGGTATTTCCAAGTCTTTGCCGATGCCACCGCCCTTCACTACAACGCCGATGTCGTAGGCTTCCATCCGCAATCCGTCTCGAAAGGGGACAAGTCCTTCCGGCGCTGGGTTTGCAAGAAGGCTGACTATAACCTCCTCTCCGCAAGCTACAGGACTCCGGAAGACCTGCTCTCTATGCTCGCGATGAGCTATTCCCGAAACAGCAACGCGGACAACGCGGCGCTCTGGTTCAGTCACGACCCTTCGCTGGAGAGGTATTTCGCTTTTGAAAAGGATTTTCTCAGCGGCAATGCCAGCGCCCCTGCAGAAGTAAGACGCTCACGCAATGTGGAAGATGCCTTCTCGCAGTCCCTTTTCTCTGAGGACACTGTGGCAACAGTCAGCCTCGAGCTGGAAAAGCCTTTCATCCAGTTCGCCTACTGCGAGCTGATGACCAGCGCTCCCCTTTCTGCCAAAGAAGACTATTATTCCAAATGGGCGGACTCCCTTGGCGACAGCTTGTGGGAGGATGTGCTCTCTTTCTGCGCAAAGAACTGCCGGACTACTCTTCCGGAAGGCCCTACGGTCTGTGAGACCATACTCGCATTCCCGGGAGGTCTGAACCCGTATCTGATGCGCCGCTCCTCCTACGAGCCACTCTACGACAAAGGCGCACAGGCCTACTCCGAAAGCGATTTCCAAGGAGCAATCCAGGCCCTGAGCGAGTCCATTGACATTGACGGACTGAGCACCCGCGCCCTGAATCTGCTTGCCGGAGCATACAGGCTCTCCGGACAGCCGGAAAAGGCTCTCGCCTTCGCACTTTTGTGCGCCAAAATCGAACCTTCCACCCAGTATCTGTGCGGAAATCTGACCCTGTGCCTTGACGCATTGGGATACCCGAGAATAAAGGAACTCTGCTCTCAACTCAAAGCATTCGCAAAGGATGAATGGAGCCTGAAGCAAATTGAAAAAGTAAATGAATAAACTGTTTAAAATCCTTCTTCCCTGTCTTCTTTCTCTGTGTCTTAGTTCAGAAGCATTCGCGGCAAAGCCGAAGGGCAATTCAGTGGAAGTAGTGGTAAGTGCAAGGGGCCATAACGAAGAAGATGCCCGCCACCAGTGCTTCCGCAGCGCCCTGGAACAGGTTTGCGGTGCCTTTGTCTCATCAGGTACCCTGATGACGGACGATGACATTTCCTACGATGAGATTGTCAGCTACTCGAGCGGAAGCATAGCCTCCTACAAAGTGCTGAGCAGCATCCCGCAGGCAAACGGAGAAATCTACATGACCATGAACGTTGTGATCGGCGTCACCGAGTTCAGCGATATGCTCAAAAAGGAGAAACCTGCCGGAATAGTGTCCTACTCCTTCGACCCTTCCGACATTCGCGACCTGTACCTGCTCAACGCCCAGATCAAGGCCATGCAGGCAGAGAACGAAAGGAAGGTGCTTCGCCAGATGATCGATGAGATTGCCTATATGGCTCCGCTGTGCTACGAGTACAAGGCCTTCGAGGCAAGGCAGGTGGTCAACAATGCCAAGACCAGACTGAAATACATCATTACTGCTACAGTGGGACCTAATGATGCTCTCAGGAAAGTGGACCAGTTGATATTTTCCACCCTGGATGCCATCACCAAACTGAATATGAAGGCCCTGAAGGAGGAAGATGAAGGCAAATGGGTCGAGACCAGGCTCGAGATGCCAAAGTACATCGGTCTGACGCCCAAGACTTCCTGCAGCATCTATCTGGTTGCCAATGACTACATCCAGGTCCTTCAGGAAGTGAACGCAATTCTGGCTGAAGTCCTCAGAGACACCTTCGTGATTGAAGACACACTTTGCACCATCAATGGCCTCAACAACCACTGGATCGCCACAGAAGACCTATGCCATATCTTCACCGGAAAGCAGTACAGCTACGACTACATCGAAGACATAGCAAATTCAGTTAAACACAATTTCACCCCATCAGAATACAGACAATGAAAAAATTATTTTTAACAGTACTCGCCATTTTGGGAACAGTCCTAATTGCCAAGGCTCAATTCGGTATTGTTGGCGGTGTCGGAACCCTCAACTCTTTTGAGGGTATGCCTGTGAAAAATTCTTCAGATAAAATCTATGACTCTGAAGTCCTGACGCTTGGTGTCGACTACGGCATCAAATTCACCCGTCACCTGAGCCTGATTCCAGGTGTGCGTTTCCACTATGTAAGTGACGGTGACAAGGTTAATTATTGCAAATTTGACGAGGGTTCCAACAGCATCAAGACAGGAATGACGCAAATGATGCTCGAAGTCCCTGTTGTTTTGAAATTCGCGTACCCGATTTCCGCAAACAATGCTTTGAACCTCTTTGCCTTCGGAGGAGCCTCCTACAACTACGGATTGGTGAAGAACATGATTATCGGCAATAATGAATGCATTTATAACATGTACTCCGGCAGCTCAAAAGTCAGCCCTGAAATTTCCGGTTTCGAAATTAATCCCGAGATTGCCGGAACGGCACCAAGAGGCGTGGCTGACCTGGTGTTCGGAGCCGGTGTAGGTTACGGCGAGGGCTACAGCCTCTTCGTGCAGTACAACCTTGGACTTACCAATTTCCAGGCAAGCGGTTTCAACCCTGCAAAGCATTCCTGGATTACAGTAGGTTTCCGCTATTGTCCTAAAATCTTCCGCGCCGAAGA
>CAKMNE010000111.1 GCA_927798505.1 uncultured Bacteroidales bacterium | reverse complement strand
CTTCGTTGTTGTAGGCTGCTACGATCTCAGCGCACAGTTTTTCTGCCATAGAGTGGCCGGAACGCTTACGCGCGAAAGCGATAAGGTTCTTCATCGAGAGGGATACTTTCCTCTCAGGGCGCAACTCTGTAGGCACCTGGAAGTTGGCACCGCCGATACGACGTGACTTAACCTCGATCTGAGGAGTTACGTTCTCGAGCGCCTTCCTCCAAATATCCAGAGGAGCCTTGTCAGAATCTTTCATCTTCTCGCCTACCATGTCAATGGCATCGTAAAAAATAGAATACGCGATACTCTTCTTCCCCTGCAACATAAGGTTGTTCACGAAACGTGTAACCTCCACGTCGTGAAACTTTGGATCAGGAAGTAGAATCCTCTTTTTAGGCTTCGATTTTCTCATTGTTTTGAAAAATTAAAGTGTTTTTTACCATCCTTCAGACTACTTCTTCGGTCTCTTGGCTCCGTAGAGTGAACGGGACTGTGTCCTGCCTTCTACGCCAGCGGTATCCAAAGCGCCTCTGAGGATGTGGTAACGTACACCTGGAAGGTCCTTCACACGGCCTCCGCGAACGAGCACAATTGAGTGCTCCTGGAGGTTGTGACCCTCGCCAGGGATGTAGGCATTGACCTCCTTAGCGTTTGAAAGACGTACACGTGCAACCTTACGCATAGCTGAGTTAGGTTTCTTAGGTGTGGTTGTGTACACACGCACGCAAACGCCACGCTTCTGAGGGCAAGCATCCAGAGCGCGAGACTTCGATTTAACTTCGATTACCTCGCGGCCTTTGCGAACCAATTGTTGAATTGTTGGCATAAAAAATTGTTAATAAAAAGTGTTGTCCCAAAAATTTGGGGCTGCAAAGATAAGCAATATTTTTTAAAATCCTAACGGAAATCCACAAACTCTACGTCTTTTGCCGCTCTTTTTGCATAATCAGCGTCCTTGCAGGCCTCGGCAAGGCAGCTCTGCACACGCTCGGCATCCCCCATGCGGGCGGCTGCCACAGCGGCGATGTAGCTGTCACGCGGAGTGCCGCAGGTAGCTATGGACAAAGCCTTTTCCGGATTTCCGGCGAGTATGAGGGCAAGCGCTTCATTGAGGCTTCCGCTACCTTCAAGCAAGCCGGCCGCGGTCTGATAGTCCCCTTCCAGAATTGACAGGGTTCCGAGGTTCTTGCGGGCTGCCGGAGTGCCGGCCTCTTCGAAGAATTTGCGTGCCTTGTCATAGTTGCGGTAGCGCATTTCTATGATTCCCCTCAAATTGAGCGCATCCTTGTCTGACGGGCATCTGTCAAGGTAGGATGCCGCAACCTCTTTCTTGTCCTCGAGCAGGGCAATGTAGGCCAGGTTGTAGTAGCCTGTTTCGGATTTGAAGCGCTCCGCAGCGAGCCTGTTGTAGAACTTCTTGCCTTCGAGGGTCTCGGTGATGGAGGCGAGATGGAGCACCTCAGGCTCGGAAAGCAGCGCAAGCTGATTCTGAGCAAGTTCGAGCAGCTCTTCGTCGGAGTAGCCCGTATGCTCTGCGCTGACCACGAAGGTGGCGCGCCTCAGTCCCGGGAACACCTCTTTCTTGATATCGTCATAGATAAAGGAAAGATTGCGGATTTCGGACTCCCTGACAGCAGGGTCGGAATACATGGACAAAACCCTGAGAATCAAATCCTTGTCTTCGATGTCGGAATTTGCCATAGCCTCCTGGAAGCCATCCCAGTCCTGACCCATGGAGCGGATGGCGATGGTGTCCGCTTCAACGCCTGCGGACTTCTTCCAAGTCTTCACAGCCGCATCCGCACGCCTTTCGGAGAGGTTCTGATTCAGCTCGACTCCCCCTTCCGGAGACGCGTATGCCACGATTTCGGTGCCGGTGATGCGATACCTCTCATCCTGCTCAAGCTCCTTGATATAGGATTTGTAGAGGGAAATGGCGGTGTTGTTGCTTGCATTGTTCTTTACGTAGGCGGAGTTCACGTCAAACATTATGCTGGTCTCGGTCGTATGCTCGGTAACGAGCTGGAACCCGTCTGGCTTAAGGTCCATTTCCCCGCTTCCAACTGCGAGCAGATAGGTGGAATTGCATCCGTCAGCAACCTTGATGGCAGGTATGTTGATTTTCTTTTCTCCGTAGGCCAGAACGCAGCGCAGTTCCAGATGGCACAGCTCCATCCCGGGGGCGTAGTCGAAGGACACGCACTTGCGGACAAGCTTTCCTGATTTCGGAATTGTGATATAGTTGGCCTTCACCTTTTCTCCCTGATAGATGGTAGGCTCTCCGGTCCTCTGTCCGCCTTCGTACACAAGTACAGGAGTAACAACCAGTGTCGCCCTGTCATAGAAATAATCTGCCGGGAATGACATTGTTATTGTGGCATCTATCTTGCCGCTCTTTACGACAAGCACTTCCGGGTTGCAAGTTATGCCAACCTCATCGAGGTTGTCAGCCATCTGCTTCTTTGGAGTGGCGCAGGAGGCAATGAGAGCCAGCAACGCTGCGCCTGTGAGTAATAGTCCGCTTGTTTTCATAACATGCAAATATAATCAGTTTTTTTAGTATATTTGTCAGGCTACACATATGGACAGTCAGGAATTACAAAGAATAAAGAATCGCTACGACATCATAGGCAATGATGCCGCGCTCAATCTTGCACTCGAAACGGCCAGCGTTGTCGCCCCGAGCGACCTTGCCGTGCTCATCACCGGCGAGAGCGGAGTCGGAAAGGATGTCATCCCGCGCATCATCCACGACGCGAGCCGCCGCAAGACGGGTCCGTTTCTTGCGGTCAACTGCGGAGCTATTCCGGTAGGAACCATCAATGCCGAACTCTTCGGCCACGAAAAAGGTTCGTTCACCGGCGCGGTCGCAAGCAGAAAAGGCTATTTCGAAGAGGCTAACGGCGGCACCCTCTTCCTGGACGAAATAGGCGAGCTGCCGAAGGAAACGCAGGCCATGCTCCTGCGCGTGCTTCAGGATGGAGAATATATCAAGGTAGGTTCCTCGAAGGTTGAAAAGACCGACGTGAGGGTGATTGCCGCCACCAACCTGGACCTCACCCACGCGGTAGCGGAAGGGCGCTTCCGCGAGGATTTGTACTACCGCCTCAACGCAATCCAGATAAAGATGCCGTCGCTGCGCGAGCGAAAGGATGACATCTATCTGCTATTCCGCAAATTCACTTCAGATTTTGCCCAAAAGATCCGCCTGTGCAAGCTTTCGCTTACCCATGAGGCAATAAGCCAGCTGCGCAGTTACCGCTGGCCGGGCAACATACGTCAACTCAAGAACTTCACGGAGGCGCTTACGGTTATGGAATCCGAGCCTGCGACACCTCAGAAAGAAAGGGTGGAGCTGGATGCGGCGTGCCTGATGGCGCATCTGCCTCAGGAGCTGGACTCCCTGCTTCCGGCAGCCCCCGCATCCTCAGGCGGAAGTTCGTCCACTCTGGGCACGGACCAGTTGCGCACTATAGTGAAAGCCATACTCGACCTGAAGAACCAGGTTGACGCCTTGGAGCGCCAGCTGAGCGAGCTCAAGGCCGGCGGCGGAACCCCTGCGTCGATAGGGCAGATGCACGAAGAGGAAGCGGAATGGCAGGAAAGTCAGAGCGGAGCGACGCCTCAGGCGACGCCTCAGGCCGCGCCTAAAACAAAGAAACAGATGACGGACGAACTGATCCGCGAGGCGCTTGACAAGCACGCCGGCAACGTCAAGGCCGCGGCCGCTGAAGTGGGAATCTCCGATAGAACCCTTTATCGCTGGCTTGCATTAGCCAAATCAAGCAATCAGAAATGAAAAGATTATTCCGCATAGTCTACCTTGCCCTCGCGGCGCTGACTCTCAGTGCCTGCGGCATCTATTCCTTCTCCGGCACTTCCATCAAGCCGGACGTGAAATCGATTACCATAGATGTCTTCGAGTACAAGGCGCTGAAAGTCAATCCTTCGCTGAGCAACGACCTCACGGAGGCCATCAGGACTCAGTTCCGCAAGATGACCAGCCTTGAGCAGGTGGACATGGACGGGGACCTGGAAATCACAGGCGCCATTACGGGCTATGATGTGAAGGCCTCCGCAATCGCGGCGGGAGACGTAGCGGCGCAGAGCCGCCTCACCGTGACGGTAAAAGTGGATTTCACCAACCGCAAGTACCCGGAAGAGGACTTCACCAACAAATCTTTTTCCGCCTATGCCGATTTCGATTCTACCAACTCCCTGGACGCAGTCGAATCCACCTTGGTAACAGAAATCATAGACAAACTCGTCGAAGACATATTCAATGCAACCGTAGCACAATGGTAACTGACTGCATAGACATCACCACCCTCAACCTTGGCGAGCTTTCGGGCGTCGTCAGCCTCTACCCGTGGTACGCAGGTGCCAGGATGGAGCTGTGCCGCCGCATGGCCGCCCTTGGTGAAGAAGCCTGGGACTCGTCCAAGTACGCCGACCATGCCCTCTACATTCCTTCAAGGCGGCTGGTGTTCGCCCAGATGGAAAAGAGCCGCAAGGCCAGGGAAGCGGCGCTGGAACAGGCGGAGTCCGCCCAGAAGCCCAAACCGACGCGTCAGGTTTTCGTCATAGGAGGAGACTACTACTCCCAGGAGGATTATGACTCCGTACGCAGGGATGACGACAACATCTTCGCATCTTTCGCAGGAAAGGCGGGCAAGGGCACTGTTCAGAGTGAATATCACGACGATTTTACCGATTTCTGCACCGAATCCCTCGCAAAAGTCTATCTCGAACAGGGGTATCCGGACAAGGCAAAAGAGATTTATTCGAAACTAAGTTTGCGATATCCGGAAAAAAGTGTTTACTTTGCAT
>CAKMNE010000110.1 GCA_927798505.1 uncultured Bacteroidales bacterium | reverse complement strand
TATTCAATTACAAGGCTGGATGCGCGCAGTTCGGGGAAATGTTTAAGATAAAGGTAGTTGTAAGCGCGCATTCCTTTCAGTTCTTCAAGGGGTTCTTCCTTGTAGTCCAGGAGTTTGAGCACCGCGTCTCGTCCCGGTACGTTAGGGTCGTCGAGCACACGCTGTCTCAGACCCTGCCAGTCCCTGCCGAGATGAACAGTGGTGACAAGTGAGTCAGGGAAGGTCACATAGTTGCTGAGATAGCTGCGGAGCGTTTCAGCTCGCTTGACTGAAAGCCAGCGGTTGAAGCGTATGCTTCCCTCCGGGGATGCACCTCCGGTGAACTGTATGCTGCGGACTCGGTAATGTATTTTGTCTGAAAAGATTGAATCCAGTTTTGGGGTGAAACTGTCAAGGTTCTGCTGATTGTCGTGCAGGGAAGGGACATAGTTGATCTTGCTCTGCCTGAACCAGATTTTTACGGAGTTGGATGTAGGGGTGGGTGCAGGGGTATTTGTGCGCTCCTGACCAGATGTCGGAAGCGCAAACAAGGCTGCAGCAAGAAGGCTTGCTGAAAAAAATGATACTATTCTGTTCATTATTTTACCCCCCACCCCCTAACCCTGGGGCGAGACAAGGAATGCAAAGATATGTATTAATTTCTATCGTTATACCATGAATAGCAATATTTTAGCAATTTTTTTACATTTTTTGTCCTGACAGGGTGGTTAGAGGGTGTGAAACAAGAATGTTATTCCAAATACAGGTTTTTCACGAGCTCTGAACCGCGGAAGATTGGGCCCAGTTCGAACTCGGTTTGGTAAAGGGATAACTCACCCTGGGAGTTGCGTTTGCAGTATTCCACCACCAGGGTGGCACTATGGCCGTCCGGGAGGTCACAGGGGTAACACCAGAGCCTGGTTCCGGGATATTGGGTGTAAAGACCTATGTCGTAGGGAAGTCTGACTGCTTTTCCGTCGGCGGGTTCTGCAGTCCTGAAGCCGGTGGTCTGCATCAGTGCGGCCCTGGTGTTGATGCCGCTCAGCCATACCCTCGGATTTTCCAAAAGGGTATAGTCATCGTTGAGATTGGTAACACTTTCAATAATCACACAACACAGCAGTGGAGTCAGTTCCACTTCACCATCCCCACCTTGCCACCGGCTTACACCAGAAAGGAATGGCAGTTCGGGCTTATCGTCCCACAGGCTCATTTCCAGCTTTTCCAGGGAGTCATAGTGCTCAATGGCAGCCGGGTTGAGTTGCCCCGGCATATTGCCCAGCACCACTATGGTCTTCGGAAGGGAGTCCTTCAACTCCACGCGAATGGTGTCGAACTGATCTTGGATTCGCGAAATGGATTCCAGGCTGAGCAGGGGAGCGCCACCATAGACAAGAATGTCCAAAGTCTTGACATTGTAGCTGTTCTTTACTTTCAATGTCAAGCTATCCTTGACACCAGATGGCGTTTCAGTAGTATCCGTGTCAAGCGGAGGTTGACACGGCGGGGGAGTTTTGCGGCAGGAAGGAACGCAAAACAAAAGCGCCCCCGAAATTATCGGGAGCGCAATTCTGAGTATATGTTTTCTTAACATTAACCGCCGAAGTTGTCGAAGAGGATATTCTCCGGAGCAACGCCGAGGTTGTCGAGAAGATCCAGAACGCACCTTGTCATCATTGGAGGACCGCACATGAAGTACTTGATATCCTCAGGAGCATCGTGCTGCTTGAGGTAGGTCTCATACATCACATTGTGCACAAAGCCTGCAACATACTTGACTCCTGCTGCATCTGCTGCCGGATCCGGACGGTCGAGAGCGAGATGGAAGTGGAAGTTAGGGAACTCCTTCTCGATTTCAGCGAAATCCTCGAGGTAGAAGGCCTCGACGAGGGCGCGTGCACCGTAGAAGAAGTGAACAGGCTTGCCGGTCTTGAGAGTCTTGAAGAGCTGCATAATGTGGCTGCGCAGAGGAGCCATACCTGCACCGCCTCCGACGAAGATGTACTCCTGGGTGTCAGGGTCGTTCTTAGGAAGGAGGAAGTCACCGAACGGACCGCTTATCATAACCTTGTCGCCCGGCTTGCGGGTGAAGACGTATGAGGAAGCGATACCTGGGTTTACAGGCAGGAGCTTAGGACCCTGCTCGCGAGGAACGCTGCGGTCGAACGGTGGAGTTGCGATACGCACGTTGAGCTTGATGATGCCCTTCTCTCCAGGATAAGAGGCCATAGAGTAGGCCCTGATGGTGTCAGTTGGGTTGGAAGAGTGGAGGTTGAAGAAACCGTATTTCTCCCAGTCTGCCCTATACTCAGGCTCTACGTCAATATCCTTGAAATCCAGCTCGTACTTAGGGATGTCAATCTGGATGTACTGTCCGCTCTTGAACTCGATGTGCTCGCCTTCAGGAAGCTTGACTGTGAACTCCTTGATGAAGGTAGCCACATTGTGGTTGGAGATGACCTCGCATTCGAGCTTCTTGATGGAAAGAGCGCTCTCGTCCATCTGGAGCTTGAGGTTGTCCTTTACCTTCACCTGGCATCCCAGACGCCAGCCTTCCTTGATTTGCTTGCGGTTGAAGAAGCCTACCTCGGTAGGAAGTATTTCTCCGCCGCCCTCAAGCACCTGCACCTTGCACTGGCCGCAATTGGCCTTTCCGCCGCAGGCTGAAGGAAGGAAGATTTTCTGCTCGGCGAGGGTTCCCATAAGGTTGCCGCCCGGCTGGACGTCGAGAACCTTCTTGCCGTCGTTGATGTCGATTTTAACTGTGCCCTTAGGGGTGATTGCTGCCTTGATAACCAGTAGGATAGCCACCAGAACGAGGATGACAATCACCATAAGCACCATTGAAGAAATGATAGTGTTGCTCATAACAAAGTCTCCTGATTAAAGTGAAATACCCATAAAGGCCATAAAGCCTATACCCATAAGACCGACGGTGATGAAGGTGATGCCGGTTCCTTTAAGTCCCTTAGGCACATTGCTGTAGGCGAGTTTCTCGCGTATGGCTGCGAGAGCCACGATTGCGAGGTACCAGCCTATGCCGCTGCCCAGAGCGTAAACTGCGGACTCACCCACATTGACGAAATCTCTCTGCTGCATGAAGAGGGAACCTCCGAGGATTGCGCAGTTGACCGCAATCAGCGGCAGGAAGATACCCAGGGATGAGTACAGGGACGGCAAGAATTTCTCCACAACCATTTCCACTACCTGCACTATTGCCGCGATGACGGCTATGAAGATAATGAAACTGAGGAAGCTGAGGTCCACTTCGGCGAAACTCTCGCCGAGCCAGGAGAGAGCTCCCGGTTTGAGGACGTACTGGTTCAGAAGGTAGTTGACAGGAAGGGTGATGAGAAGCACGAAGATGACTGCGATTCCCAGACCGTTGGCTGTCTTCACATTCTTTGATACTGCCAGGTATGAACACATACCGAGGAAGTATGCAAAGATCATATTGTCAACAAAGATTGACTTTACGAATAAGCTTAAATATTCCATAATTTCCCGGTGTGTTTATTATTTTTCCTGAAGATCCTTGTCTATGCTCCTGTGTACCCATACTATGCATCCCAGAAGGATGAGAGCCATAGGAGGGAGAATCATAAGACCGTTGTTGGTGTATCCGATGGCTGAAAGAACCGGAATTCCGAAGAGGGTTCCGCTTCCGAAGAGCTCGCGGAAGAAGGCTACGATGACCAGAATCAGTCCGTATCCCAGACCGTTTGCAAGACCGTCAAGAAGGGATGGCAGAGGCTTGTTGCCGAGGGCGAAGGCCTCGATGCGTCCCATCACGATACAGTTGGTGATGATAAGACCGATGTAAACGGAGAGCTGCTTGTCTATTGCGTAGGCGAAGCCCTTCAGGAACTGGTCCACGAGGATTACCATCATTGCGACTACAACGAGCTGGATGATGATTCGTGCACGGTTCGGGATGGTCTTTCGGATCAGAGAGCAGATGAGGCTGCTGACGCCTGTAACTACGGTTACGGAGAGAGCCATAACGAGAGCGCCCTTGAGCTCGACAGTGACTGCGAGAGAAGAGCAGATACCGAGAATGAGGACAGTAATAGGATTGCCCTTCAAAATCGGATTCAATACTGTTTCCTTAAATTTTCCCATTGCTTAGTCCTCCTGATTTTTGAGATAGTTCCTGTAAGCGAGAGCCCAAACATTGATAGCCTCGTTGAGACCCTTGGAGGTCATAGTGGCACCAGAGATGGCATCGATGGCGTTGGCCTTTCCGGCAGGAGCACCGCCCTTCACGATATCGAAAGGATGTGTGTCGCTGAAGTCAAGTTTCTTGCCGTCAAACTGTGCGCGGAACTTGGGATCATCCTTGATTTTGCCGCCGAGTCCCGGAGTTTCGCCTGAGTGGTCGAAATATGCACCGACTATGTTGAGGCCGTCGAGGGCTACATAGCCCCAAACCGGACCCCAGAGGCCTGCACCGTAAACCGGAATCACGCTGATGCCGTTCTTGAAGATATAGACAGGGAGGCTGCAAGCGCTGCCGTCCTTGATGTTGTAGTTCTGCGCTTTCAGGTCAGCGGTGCTGTAAACCTGAGCGTCAGCAGTGTTGAGGCTTCCTACTTTCTTGCCGTCGGCATTCACCAGGATGGCCTCGCTGATGTTCTGCTTGTAGAAGTTGAGGATGGCGTTGTTGTCAGCCTGCTCCTCGAACTGGGCTGCAGCGAGAATCTGGCTGATGGTCTCAGCCTTCTCGTTGGCTACCTGCATCGGCTTCAGAGTCTGGGAGACGAAAGCAAGGATAGCTGCTACCAGTACACAAACTACCGTTGTGTAAACTATGGTGTAAACGTTGCTGTTAGTATTCATGGCTTTCGTGTCTTATGCTTTGCT
>CAKMNE010000109.1 GCA_927798505.1 uncultured Bacteroidales bacterium | reverse complement strand
GAGAATTTTGAAAGAGCGCTCAAGTCTCTCGCTGAGGTTTTCGAACATCTTTGTATCTTTTAAGGATTGCAAAAATACAATTTTTCCCACTAAGCGCCAAACTCCGGGCCCTATAGCAGGAAGAGCAGGATAAGAATAAAAAGAAGAATAGTCTTTTATGCAAAATTAGCAAGAAAGTTTGTATATTTGTGGGCTTATGCTTTTTAACTAAGATTTCAGATATGAAAAATACTCTAAGAGTAGCGCTATTTGCAGCAGTGTTGGCATTCGCGGCCTCCTGCTCAACACCGTCAAACATCATTTATTTCCAGGATGTGGCCCAGGGCGGAGTGGACACCGTGTCCACAGCCCAGATTATCAGAATCAGGCCCGGTGACAAGATCTCAATCATTGTGAACAGTCGTGACCCTCAGATTTCCAGCCTGTTCAACCTGGCCTATTCCACCCGTTACATCGGAGATGATTCCTCAATGAAAGTCAATGCCGGAACCACCGGTGTCCAGGGCTATGCCGTTTCCGAAGACGGAACCATTGATTTTCCTGTGCTCGGAAGAGTTACTGTTGGAGGACTTACCCGCGACGAAATCTCAAGGATGATAAAGAACGAGCTTGTCTCACAGAGTCTGGTCAAGGACCCTGTGGTTACAGTGGAGTACCTTAACCTCAAGGTCAGCGTGCTCGGCGAAGTCAATAACCCGGGCCGTATCGCAATCGACAGGGACGAGTACACAATTATGGATGCCATCAGCGCAGCCGGGGATCTGACCATCAACGGAATACGCGAGAACGTGCGCGTCATCCGCAACGAGAACGGAGTCCGCAGGACATATTCAGTCAACCTCCTGTCTTCCAGGGAATTGGCTTCTTCTCCTGTGTATTACCTCCAGCAGAACGACATTGTGGTGATCGACCCTAACGACATGCGTATCCGTCAGAGTACCATCAACGGAAACACCGTCCGCACAACCTCTTTCTGGATTTCCATCGCTTCGCTTGCCGCAACCCTGGCGAACACCATCGTAGTAATGATGAAAATGTAATTCTAAACCAATATAATGGATACACAAAACAACAGCAATACCCAGGCGGGACAAAGTGTCGAGTCATCTTCATTCGACATCAAGAAGATTATTTTCACCTGCCTTGAGAAGTGGTACTATTTTGTAATCTCGGTTGTCGTTTGTCTGGGCATAGGGGTTTTCCACCTTTTGCGCACTATGCCGGAGTACACCAGGACGGCCACTCTCGTAATCAAAGAAAGCAATACCCGCAGGACAGCATCCTCTGAAATCGAGGCCATGCTCGCAAGCACGGGTCAGATGACTTCCAAGCTTCAGAATGAGGTCGTTGCCTTCCAGGCACCTTCGCTTATGGAAGAGGCCGTTTCAAGGCTGGGACTCACCGTCGAGTATGCTATTCAGGGCCGCTTCCGCAAGAGCATAGTTTACAACTCCTCAGTTCCTGCGGTGGTGGATTTCGTCTCCGTTCCTGACGAGGTCTCAATGTCTTTCGAACTTGAGCCGCTTTCCGACGGCAATATCCGCGTGTCCAAACTCAGGTACAGAATCCGCAAGGACAATGTCAAGGTCAAGGGCAGCCAGATTGTAGCCCTTGGGGACACCGTTCACACGGAAATCGGAGATTTCATAGTGGATGCCAATCCTTACTATTACTCCGAGACACCTTGGACCAGGCACGAGATTGTGACCAAGCGCACCCTTGCTTCTACCCAGAGGCTCTTCTCCTCCCGCTTTGTTGCAGCCGCCTCGGATGCGAAGAAGATGTCCGACGTGCTGACGCTTACCGTTACGGACTACTCTTCGATGAGGGCTGATGACCTTATCAATATGATCATCACCATCTACAACGAGAACTGGGTTCTTGACCAGAACAAGATGGCAAAGAGCACCTCTTACTTCATCAAGGACCGTCTGAGCAATATAGAGACGGAGCTCTCGCGCGTGGACAGTGACATCTCCAAGTTCAAGAGCGAGAATCTCATGCCTACCGTGGATGCCACCTCCACACTCTACATGACCCAGACTCAGGACATAGAGCGCCAGATTCGCGAACTCGAGGGTGAGCTTTCGGTTGCCCAGTACCTGAGCCAGTGCCTGAACGGTTCTGTCTCATCCACTTCCCTCATCCCTTCCCCTGCGGGAATCAAGAATACCGGCATCGCTGGACAGATTTCCGATTACAACAGGCTCCTGATGAACCGCAACAATATAGTTGCGAACTCCAGTGAAAGGAACCCTCTGGTCATCGATATGGATGTGAATCTAGCGGCTATGCGTGTTGCGATTCTTGAATCCGTTGAGAACGAAGTGCAAACTCTCAAGGAACAGATCCGCTTCGCCCAAAGCCAGCAGGACAAAAACACCGATAAGATTGCTGCAAGTCCGGAGCAGGCCAAGGACCTGCTAAGCAAGGAGCGTCTCCAGAAGGTGCAGGAGAGCCTCTACCTTTTCCTGCTCCAAAAGAGAGAAGAAAATGAGCTCAGCCAGGCCTTCTCAGCATACAACACCCGTATCATCAATCCTCCATACGGTAGCCCGAATCCGACAGCTCCGAAGTCAAAGCAGATTCTGCTCATTGCCTTTATGCTGGGCCTCTGCATCCCTGCCGCTTACTTCTACATCAGAATCGTGGCAGACAACAAGGTGCGCAGCCGCAAGGATCTGGACAATATGTCAGCTCCTTTCCTCGGAGAAATCCCTCTGAACGCCGGCCCGAAGGAGAAAAACCCTGTAAAGCGTCTTCTTGCAAAGCTCAAGAAGAAGCAAGCCGCTCCAGTGGAGCTTCTCGTCAAGGCGGGGGACCGCAATGTCATCAACGAGGCTTTCCGCGTAATCCGCACCAATCTCGAGTTCGTTACCAGGAACTCCGATTCCAAGGCCCTGATGATCACATCCTTCAATCCCGGCTCCGGAAAGACTTTCATCTCTTTGAACACTGCGGCGGTACTTGCCATCAGAGGCAAGAAGGTGCTGCTTGTGGACGGAGACTTCCGCAGGGCTTCCAGCTCCGGCTTCTTCCATATGTCAAGTCACGGATTTGCAGACTACCTTTCCAATCCGGAAGGCAAGGATATTCACGACTATATACGTAAGTATGAGCCGGTACCGAATCTTTCCGTCCTGCCGATCGGCACCATCCCTCCGAATCCTTCCGAACTCGTAAGCTCAAAGGCATTCACGGATACCATCGAGGCTCTCAAGAAGGAGTATGATTATCTGATTCTGGACTGTGCACCTGTTGACATTGTTGCCGACACCCAGATTATCGCTCCTGTTGCAGACAGGACCGTCTTCGTAATTCGCGCAGGTCTTTTCGAGAAGGAACTTCTCAAGGAACTGAACGAGATGTACGACAGCGGAAAGTACAACAACATGTCCGTTATTCTGAACGGTACCGAGTCTGCAGGAACCTACTACGGCAACAGGTACTCCTACCGATTCTCTTACGGCAACGGTTACCATTACGGCAAGGGCGCCGATTCTTACTACGGAAATTAGTTTATGGGCTTGTTCTCACATAACGTTCCTCTGATTGAGGTTTTCCAGGGCTACACGGACTGCCACTGTCATCTGCTCCCCGGAGTGGATGACGGTGTGCGTACCATGGAAGACAGCCTTGCAATGCTCAGTGAGGCCGCTCAGCTGGGCGTTGCCCATGTCTGGCTTACCTCCCACGTTATGGAAGACTGCCCCAACACTCCGGATGCCCTTCGGACCCGCTTCGAAGAATTGAAGCAGGCCATTGCGCAGGCCGGAATACAGACGCCACAGCTCCATCTTTCGGCGGAAAATATGATGGACGAGCTCTTCGAGAGCAGACTGGAGCAGGAAATGGTGCTCCCGCACTATGCCCGCCATCTGCTCGTGGAGACTTCCTATTACAACCCTCCTTTCGATCTCTACGGAATACTTTCCAAGGTGAAGTCGAAGGGATATTTCCCCATCCTTGCGCATCCTGAAAGGTATGTCTATATGGAAGATGCCAATTACAGACAGCTCAAGGAAATGGGTGTCAGATTCCAGCTCAATCTCTCATCCCTTGCAGGCTTCTACGGAAAGACCGCGCAGGGCAAGGCGGAGAAAATGCTGAAACTGGGCTACTATGATTTCACGGGAACTGACCTTCACAATCGCGTCATGCTTGAGAGATACAAGACCGCGAAAGTGTCATCCAAAGTGATGGAAAGGCTTAAAGTTTTGGTGAAACCTGAATAATATTTAAATTTGCAATATGATTCCCGACCTGAGAAGCAAGATTGAGCGACTGATTTCCCTTTACGAAAGGGAAAAGCAGCGCGCAGATCTTCTTGCTGCCGAACTTGCGGCTTCAAGGTCGGAAATTGCTGATAAAAAGCAGCAGATAACTGAATTGAAAAGTCAGATTGACCATTATAAACTGGCAGGTGCATTCACCGGAACCGAAGATGTCCAGGCATCCAGGGAAAGGTTGAACAAGCTTATCCGG
Organism: uncultured Bacteroidales bacterium; assembly: GCA_927798505.1. GTDB lineage: Bacteria > Bacteroidota > Bacteroidia > Bacteroidales > UBA932 > Cryptobacteroides. The sequence continues at coordinate 374 of CAKMNE010000109.1, read as the reverse complement.
GATATAGACAAGTGCATTAAATTATTGTCGGACTGATGGCACAGAGCATTACTCTCAAAATAGCAGGCAAGGAATATTCCCTTGTTGCAAAGGACTCCGAGATGGAGCACTATATGCGTTGTGCTGCAAGTGACATAAATGCAATGCTCTCGACCTATGACAAGAAATTCCCTGATAAGCCTGAACTCGACAAACTGGTTTTCGTGGCTTTAAACCAGACTGTGGGCAAACTCAATGCCCTTCATCGTCTGGAAGTCATCAACTCGCAGGAAGCCAAGCTCGAGAAGGACCTCCAAGGCTATCTTGACAAAATGGAGATACCCCGTTAGTACCGATGCTCCAACTAACAAGTTCTACGGAACCGGGTCAGTTCT
>CAKMNE010000108.1 GCA_927798505.1 uncultured Bacteroidales bacterium | reverse complement strand
AGAGTATGCTCCTGTTGTAGAGGGTCAGGGCGTTGCCCGGCTCGTTCTCAAGCACCTTGTTCAGGTCTTCCATCGCCTTGTTGTAGTCTTTGGCCTCCATATAAAGAAGCCCGCGGTGGTAGTAGGCGAAGGTGTTGTCCTTGTCCAGGTCTATTGCTATGTTGAGGTCAGCGATGGCCTCGTCCCAAAGGCACCTCTTTGCGTTGAGACGGGCGCGTCTGATGTAGCCTTCCGGGTCGTAGCGGTCCAGCCTGATGGCCTTGTTGTAGTCATTGAGAGCCTTGAGCGTATCGCCGAGATACAGATGGGCGGCACCCCTGTTGAGATAGGCCGAAGGGTCTTCGGGTTCGTGACGCAGATACCTGTCGAAATCGCTTACGGCTTCTTCGAAGCGCTGTGCAAGGAAATATGTCACCCCGCGGCTGAAATAGATTCCATTGTTGCCCGGGCGCAGGCTGATGGCTGTTTCGAAGTCCTTGAGGGCCTCGTCGTAGTCGCCCAGACGGCTGCGTGTGATTGCCCTGTAATGGTAGCCGTTGGTGAATACGGGATTGATTTCCACGCTTTTTTCAAAGTCCGCCAGCGCGCCCCTTATGTCTCCGAGGTTGTATTTTGCTATTCCCCTGTAGAAATAGGTCCAGCAATTGTTGTCTTCCAGGGCGACCAGAATGTTGAACTGCTCTATTGCCTGAGAGTACTTGCCGTCGCTCAGTGCCAGCCTGCCCCTGAACTGAAGCACATCCTTGTCCCACTGGCAGTAGGCGGGGATGCACAGCAACAGGCCCAGCAGCAGGCCCAGCGCTTTGCTTATTCTTTTGCCGTGAACTCCCATTTTTTGTTTATTTTTGCAATCCTGCAAATATAACACATTTTTCGTGCCCAAATTGAAACGCGTCACCAAATTATGTGCAGCGGTCCTGCTTCTCTGTCTTTCCGGCCTGCCTGTCAAGGCCCGGATTACCTGCGAAATGCCGCCGGTGACCTACACTTCCCCCATGGGTGCGGACTTCCTCCGTTGGAATGTGGAAGCGCTTTGCAGCCCTCAGTTCAAGGGGCGCGCGAGTGGGGACAGCGCTGCCTTCTGGTGCTCTGCGTGGATCAGGCGCAGCTTTGAAAGGGCCGGCCTCAAGCCCTTGGGTGACAGTTGGTTCCAGTCTTTCGAACTGCCTTCCGGAGGCCGCGGGCGCAATGTGGTAGGCTGTATTCCCGGAACTAGCGGCAAATGGATAGTTGTCGGTGCATATTACGACGGCCTGGGCACAGTGGGGGGACGCCTGTATCCCGGTGCCGATGCCAATGCCTCAGGGGTAGCCGCTCTGATTTCCCTTGCCTTCAACGCCCCTGACCGGCCGCGCGACGGCATTATCTTCGCAGCCTTCGACGGTCATGCGCAAAATTACTGCGGTGCGCGCGAACTGCTGGAACTGCTCGGAAAGCGGAATATCCGACTTATGGTCAATCTCGACACAATGGGCAGCACCCTCGCGCCGGTGGAGCGCAGGCACAGGCGTTTCCTGATAGCCCTTGGCGGCGAACGCTATGAGTCGGCCCTCGGCACTTGCGCGCGACTGCCGGGCCTGAAACTCTATTATGATTACTACCGCAGCGACAAGTTTACCCGCCTTTTCTACCGCAAACTCGGGGAGCAGAGGGTTTTCCTTGAAGCAGGAATCCCCGCCGTTGTATTCACTTCGGGTATCACCTTCAATACCAACAAGTACACGGACACGCCCGAAACCCTTGATTATGAGGTCCTGCGTGCCCGCGTCCTATGTATTTCGAGATGGCTCTCGATTATATCCTCTTGAGAATAGCTTCCGTCTCGGCCTCGAATCCCGGCTTGCGCAACAGCGCAAACATATTCTTCTTGTAGGCCTCTACGCCCGGCTGGTTGAACGGATTCACGCCAAGCACATATGCTGAAATTCCGCAAGCAAACTCGAAGAAGTAGAATATGCTTCCGAGGTTGTACTCGTCTATGCGCTCCATGCTGACTTCAAGCTGAGGGACACCTCCGTCGATGTGGGCTACCTTGACTCCGAGCTGAGCCATAGCGTTGCAGTGGTCAACGTGCTGTCCTGCAAGGTAGTTGAGCTTGTCAAGATTCTGATCGTCGCTTCCGATCACCACGCTCCTGTTTGCGTTTTCCACATTGATGAGGGTCTCGAACATTACGCGGCTGCCCTCCTGGATGAACTGTCCCATTGAGTGGAGGTCTGCGGTGTTGTTGACGCTGGCAGGGAAGATTCCCTTTCCGTCCTTGCCCTCGGACTCGCCGTAGAGCTGCTTCCACCATTCTGCAAGGTACACGAGCTTAGGACTGTAGGTCACCAGAATCTCAACAGCCTTGCCGGCTTCGGTGTGCAGGAGATTGCGCATTGCGGCATACTGTACGGCGCTGTTGTCCTCACCCTTTACGAGAAGTGACTCGCGCTCGTCTGCGGCACCCTTGAGCATTGCGCGGATGTCGAAGCCTGCAACGCAAATCGGCAGAAGTCCTACCGGAGTGAGAACGCTGAAACGGCCTCCCACATTGTCAGGAACAATGAATGTCTTGTAGCCTTCCTGGGTGGAAAGTGTCTTGAGAGCGCCCTTGTGCTCATCGGTGATGGCTACGATACGCTCTGCTGCCTCAGCTTTGCCGTAGGTCTGCTCCACATATTCCTTGAAGATTCTGAATGCAACAGCCGGCTCAGTGGTGGTTCCGGACTTGGAAATTACTATGACAGCGGTGTTGCGCAGCTTGGCAAGGTCCATAAGCTCCGCGAGATACTCCTCGCTGAGGTTGTTGCCGGCAAATACTACCTGAGGGTTACCCTCCTTGCGCACGAAACAGTGGCTTAGGGCTTCGATGGCGCAGCGGGCTCCAAGATAGGAACCGCCGATACCGATGACAATCACCAGGTCAACGCCCTTGGCCTTCCAGCTGTCGCGGACCTGCTCGCAGGAGCTGATGATATCTTCGCTTACATCGACCGGAAGAGTTTTCCAGCCGAGGAAGTCATTTCCGGCACCGTTTTCTGCCTGAAGTGTGTCAAATGCCTCTAAGGCCTTGTTTACATAAGCTTTATAATCTGCATCTTTTACGAAGGAGCTGCAGCCTCCCAAATTGACTTTTACCATTGTATTTGTTTCGTTTAGAACAACTTTACATTGTCGAAGGACGGTTTGAGCTCACCCTTTTCGCATTTGTGGAGTATTTCCACCACCTTGTCGTTGCAAGGGGTCGGGACGCCCACCTTCCTGCCGTAATTGCATACGACACCGTTGATGGCGTCAACCTCGCAGAGTTTGCCTTTCTCCAGGTCCTGGAGCATACTTGCCTTAAGAAGCGCGTGCTTCTTGATGGCAATAGGGATGATTGCGAAAGATATGGCCTTTTTGATTGGGCCGTGGTAGTCCAGGAGCTTGACTACATCTTTGCCCTGGATAGGCTCGATTCTGATGCCTCCCTTGGCACATACGTCGATGCACTCCTTGATGAGGGCCTGCACGATTTTGCGTGAAGCCTTGTCCGATGCGGCCTCTCCGAAAGTACATCCGCACACGGCGCTCATCCCGGAGAATGCTGCATTGATGAGGAGCTTGCTCCAGCGCGTCCCGATGAAGTTCTCATCGATTTCCACCGGTCCCATCATTTCCAACAGGGCCTTGACTTCGCCCATATGGGCATTAGGCTTGCTGCTCAGGCTTCCCAGCGAGAAGGTGAGGCTGTCAGGAGAGGAAGTGAGCTCGCAGATGCCCGGAGCTCCCATTGTGGCTCCCCAGGCTACGGTGCATCCGAGTACGCGGTCTTCGCCCAGTATTTCGCTGATTTCGTATTCAGGAATTCCGTTCTGAAGGGTTACGAGAACTCCATCGTCCTCGAGGTAGTCCTTCAGGAAAGTGACTACTTCCTTATTCTGCAACTGCTTGGTCATAAGGAAGATGATATCGTAACGGCCGCTCATCTCATCCGGGGTGAGGGCTGTGACCTTCTGGTTGAACTCCAGGGTTCCGGTCACGGTAGCTCCGTTTGCCTTAAGCGCCGCAACGTGAGCCTTGTTGCGGTTGATGAGGTCAATCTGGCCTCCTTTCTTTGTGATGAATGCGCCTAGTATGGTCCCGAGGGAACCGGCGCCGTAAATTGCTGCTCTCATTACTTAAGCTCTTTGAAATAACTCCTCCTGCGCATATACGGCTGAGGATTGTATTCGTCAAATATCATCTGTACCTTGACGTTCTCTTCAAGCTGAGGGTTCATAATCATTGTCTTGATGTCTCCCCGCCTGATGACATTTTCGTGAATCTGCTTGAACAGAAGCACCTGCAGTCCCTTGCTCTGATAATCAGGGTGTATGCCTATCATCAGGGCTTCGAGAGTGTCGTTGCGGTGCAGGGCTTTGAGGATAGGGAAGATGCCGAACGGGAAGAGGCGTCCCTTGGCTTTCTGCACTGCCTTCGAGAGTGAAGGAACGGTGATAGCGAAGGCGACGATACGCTCGTCCTTGTCGTGGATAATGCTGATGAAGTCCTTATCCAATATCGTGATGTACGAGTTGATGTACTGGTCTATCTGACGGTCATTTACTGGGGCGAACTCGTACAGAGGTGCGAATGTCTCGTTGTAGACTTTGCGGAACAGGTAATCGGCTTCCTTGCGGAGTTCTTTCTTGTTCTTGATCTGGACTACGTGCACTCCTGCCCTTTCAGCAATGGCATCCGCGAGTTTCATCATTCTCGGGAATTCATCCGGGACGGTGACGATTCTCTGGGTCCAGTCGGCATCCTTGGTGAAGCCGGCCTTTTCGAGCATAGGACCATAGTAAGGGAAATTGTATATGCAGGTGAAAGGGGAGAGCTGCTCAAAACCTTCTACCAGAAGACCTTCCTTGTC
>CAKMNE010000107.1 GCA_927798505.1 uncultured Bacteroidales bacterium | reverse complement strand
ACAACGACCTTTACACCTTTACCTGCCAGTACTATGTAATGAAGACCTACCCGCGCGCGGAGGTCGAATACACTTTCATAGACCGCAACTCCACCGTCTATCCGCAGGGCTTCGCCGAGCTGCTGCGCGAGCAGGTGGAGTACATGCGGAGCGTCGTCATCACCGACGAGGAAATCCGCTACATGACGGACCACTGCGTGTACCTGCCCCTGTGGTACTTCACCTTCCTGAAGGGCTACCGCTTCAATCCGGCGGAGGTGGACATAGAGCAGGATGCCGAAGGTCATCTCCAGATCAGCGTGCACGGCAAATGGTTCTCCACCATCATGTGGGAGATGCCCCTGCTCTCCTGCATCAGCGAGCTCATGCACATCCTGCGCGGAGACCTGGAGCGCTACGACGCGGCCCTCGAGGAACAGCGCACCCGCCGGAAGATGGAGGCCATCTTCGGAGGCGGACTGATTCTGGGAGATATGGGTACGCGCCGCCGTCTGAGCTATGCGCACCAGGACATGGTGATACGCGTGATGAAGGAGGTCTATGATTCACGCCGCTGGCCGGGCAAGTTCACCGGCACGAGCAATGTGTGGTTCGCGATGAAGTACGGGGTGAGCCCTCTGGGCACCATGTCCCACCAGCTCATCTCCTTCGAGGAGAACGTGAGCGGAGTGTTCGAGGCAAACTTCAATGTGATGAAGAAGTTCTCCGACGTCTTCGACGGGGACAACGGGATTTTCCTTTACGACTGCTTCGGGGACAAGGTCTTCTTCTCCAACCTCTCCAAGAGGATGGCCATGATGTACAAGGGCCTGCGCGTGGACAGCGGCAAGGAGGAGGAGCAGATTGAGATGATTATCTCCAAATACAAATCCCTGGGAATCGACCCTGCAACCAAACAGGTGGTGTTCAGCAACGGGCTGAACATCGACAGGGCCCTGGAGATTCACCGCTACTGCGCAGGCCGGGTGCAGGACTCCTACGGAGTGGGCACTTTCCTCACCTGCGACGTAACCGGTTGCCAGCCCATGAACATAGTCATCAAGCTGACCAAATGCCGCATCACCGAGCTGCGCGAGTGGCACGACTGCGTCAAGCTCTCCTGCGACCTCACCAAGACCCTTGGCAACAAGGCAAAGTGCGATTATCTCGCCAGCCTGCTGAAATAGCATGAAACCCCAGCCCGCACAGCTCCCAAAACCGGAAACCCTTGATTACGGCGACATTATCACCCGTTACATCAAGGGTGAAATCGACCTGATAGTCGTGCTGGGCCCTACCGCGTCAGGAAAGACCAGGTACGCCGTGGCTCTCGCAAATGAAATTTGCGCGTGCCGCGACCTCGGTTTATTCGAAGGCTGCCCGTATCCTATGACGGACGCTCCATCCATTCAGGGTGCTGAAATCATTTCCGCAGACTCTCGTCAGGTCTATCGCGGAATGGACATTGGAACGGGGAAGGACATATCCGAGTATGGAGAAATCCCATATCACCTCATCGACATCGCAGAGCCGGGCAGCCAGTACAATGTTTATGAATTCCAAAGGGATTTCATAAAGGCCTATAAGGATATACGTAGCCGCAACTGTGTCCCATTCCTGTGCGGAGGCACAGGACTCTATCTCAATGCTGTGGTTTCCGGATATGACTTCCGTTCAAGGAAACCGCTGAGCGAAAGCCGGCCGGTTATGGAGGGCGGCGATGCGGGCATCATAGAAGGCCTTCCGCGCAATCCATTCATCATCGGGACTCTGGTGACACGCGAAGTGCGAAACGACAGAATCGACCGCAGACTGGACGCCAGGCTTGAAGAAGGGATGGTCGGTGAGATTCGGGGGTTTCTCGCAAAGGGAGTTCCGGCAGAAGCTCTAATATCCTATGGTCTGGAATACAAATTCGTCACCCTGTATCTGCTGGGCAGGCTCAGCTATGAGCAGATGCGGGAGCAACTTGCAATTGCCATCCACCAGTTCGCAAAAAGACAGATGACCTGGTTCCGCGGGATGGAGCGCAGCGGTGTGCGCATCCACTGGGTGGAGGTGTAAGAGACTAGCCCTGCAGCGTACCCCCATGGCCGAAAGAACGGCGCGGACCTTCTGCGGCACGCCAGAACTTCTCATCGAAGTCAGGGTGCACATACTCACCGTCGTGGTCTATGCAGAAATTCATATAGGTAATAGGCAGGCCCATCTCCAGGAACATCTTCTCATAGAAAGTCTGAACCTCGCGCACCACACTGTCCAGGGCCCCTTCCGGCTCGGCATAGACGTCCTTGGAACAAGCTCCGAGCTGCAGACCGTTGGCCTGCACCACGGCACAGGTGTATTCGTGAAGGAAACGCGAATCGGTTTTCAGGTGCACAAGGCCTCCCGGACGCATAATCTTGCGGTACCTCTCCAGAAAAAGAGGAGAGGACAGGCGCGAATTCTCGCTCTTCATCTGAGGGTCCGAGAAGGTAAGCCAGATCTGGGAAATCTCGCCCGGCGCAAAAAAGGCTGTCAGAAACTCGATGCGCGTACGAAGGAAGGCTACATTGGGAAGTTTCTCGGCGGTCGCAGTCTTGGCTCCTTTCCAAAGACGGGCCCCCTTGATATCCACTCCGACAAAGCACTTGTCAGGAAACCTGCGGGCCAGGTCCAGAGTGTACTCGCCCTTTCCGCAGCCAAGTTCGAGTACGATTTCAGCACTCTCGCGTCCGAACATGCGGGAAGCCCAATTGCCCTTCACGGGGTGGTCCGTCAAATTGAAAAAGCCATCCTTGAGCACCTCCCGGCTGGAAGGCTGCAGAAGGCAGGCAAAAGTCTCGTTCTCTGCAAATTTGCGCAGTTTATCGTGTCCCATAGTAATAATCCCAAATCAGTCCAAAACCCCGCAGCCCCTCGGTCTCAGGCGTAATGCTCACGGACAAAACCCACTCCCCCGCCATAGGGAACTGCACCCCGGTCCTGTACTTGCGCACAGTCCCGCCTACATACTCGGGCCTCATCCATACGGTCTCCCTGTAGGTCGAATCCGAAGGGTCCCTCCAGACTATTCCCAGGCGCAGAGGCTCGTGAGGGGCGAGAGCTTTGCTGCCGTTCTTGTCCACGCGGGTGAAAAATGAAAAATCGTACAAGGCCAGAGTATCGGCCACTTCAAGATGGAAATCATAGGAATTGCGGGGTCCGGGCAGAAATTGCTCTCCACCTGTCGGCCTCCCGCAACCGCTCAGCAGGATGGCGCCCAAAAGCAGTGCGGCCAGCCTACCCATTACTGCTCATTCTTGCGCTCGCGTCCTTTGCTCCGGCGCTTCTTGCGCTTAGGAGAATCGAAGCGGGAAATGCTTCCCTCCCCTACGGCTGTAACGAACTCCGGTGAATTTTCCCTCGGCTCCGGCAGCAGTGAAGATGGCTTCAGGCCGTTGCGGTTCATCTTTATGATTTCCCTTACATCCTCGGCTGCAAGCGGATACAGATTGGCATCGGAGGACTTGTCGTAGGAAAAATACATTGTCTCGGCAAGAATGTCGGTCTTGCGCAGATAGACCAGGCCGTCTTCGAACTCGAGAGGCTCCGTAACCTTCGGGATACGGCTCTGCGCATCCATATAGGTTGCCACCTCGTAGTTGATGCAGCATTTGAGCTTGCCGCACTGGCCCGCAAGTTTCTGCGGATTGAGCGAGAGGTCCTGGCAGCGCGCGGCGGCCGTGCTGATGCTTTTGAAATTGGTGATATAGTTCGCGCAGCAAAGCTCGCGTCCGCATACGCCAAGTCCGCCGATCAGTCCGGCTTCCTGGCGCGCGCCGATCTGCTTCATCTCGATTCGGATGCGGAACTCCTCGGCAAAAACCTTGATGAGCTGGCGGAAGTCCACTCGTCCGTCTGCGATGTAGTAAAAAATGGCCTTGGTTCCGTCTCCCTGGAACTCCACATCGCCGATTTTCATCTCCAAACCCAGGGTGGCGGCAATTCTGCGAGCCTCGATCATAGTCTGCTGCTCGCGGGAGGTTGCCTCCATCCATTTGTCAATGTCGCTCTGGCGGGCGCGGCGCATTATCTTGCGATACTCATAGGAAGCCGGATCCAGGCGCTTGCTGCGCATCTGACGGGCAACCAGAGGGCCTTCGAGGGTGACAATGCCCAGATCGTAGCCTGTCTGAGCCTCAACCACAACCAGATCCCCCTGTCTGATGCTCTGAGAGGATTCATTGCGGTAAAAACCCTTGCGGGTATTCTTGAAGCGCACTTCGTACACATCCGCATAGTCAACGGGACTGACATTCTTGAGGTAATTGTGATCCCCAAGCTTGCAACATCCCTCCCTGTATGTCGTTTCGATGCTTCCGTCCTCACGCGCTACCTTGACGCAGCCGCGGAAGCAGTCGTATTGTATGGATTCGTTCATATAGCCAAAAACAATGAGCCTGCCAGCTCCGTAAACACAATCTTCACATTGACGTTGCGCCCTATCATAGTTTGCGCACGACTGAGCGCCTCCGCCCCCTTGCGAGGAAAGCCCTTGCGGCACATGCCGGCCCAAAGCCGGAGTTCTTCCAGCTCATCTGCAGGAAGAGGGGCAAGCGCATCCATCTGCTGCTGAAGCAGGAAGATGTAGCGGAGCCTGTCAGCCGCAAATTTACAAAAAGATTTTGCCTTTTCGCGGGATGGCAGTGAGCCCGCGGCATCTGACGCTTCCAGCACAGAGAGCAAATCCTTTGAAAGCAGGGCCTCCATAAGGCGGGCAAACAATTCCCTTTCCTGCGCATCCGCAGAGGCAATGCTCCGGCCCGGCGGCAGCACCCTGATGAGCTGGCAGCGCGAGCGTATGGTGGTCATCACGCTTTCCGGCGAATGGGTAATGAGCACGAACTGCGTAAGTGCGGGCGGCTCCTCGATAGCCTTGAGCAAGCGGTTGGCCGCCTCCTTGTTCATCCTTTCGGGGAGATAAATCACCACTGCGCGGTAGCCCCTCTCCA
>CAKMNE010000106.1 GCA_927798505.1 uncultured Bacteroidales bacterium | reverse complement strand
AATAATAATCAGTAAATCAGATATGTCAGAGATTGTTAAAAACACAAAAGTCGAGACTCCTATCGATCAGAGGGAAACTTTCGTATCCCTGCGGAAGAGCTTCACGGAGTCAGGTGATGTAGCGGAGAAGCTCCGCGTACTTTATGCGCTTCAGGAGACCGACAACGAAATTGGCAAGATCGTCAGCCTGCGCGGTGCGCTTCCGGAGGAAGTCGCTCAGATTGAGGATGAGATCAAAGCCCTTGAATCCAAGTCAAGCAGGCTTGAAGAGCTGATTGGCGGCTATGAGAAAAGCATAGAGGAAAACAAGAACCAGATTGTTCAGATTGATGCTGATACTGCAAAGTACCAGCAGCAGCTCGGCAATATAGCCAACAGCCGCGAGTTCGACTCCATCAACAAGGAGCTTGAGAACCTCACCCTGCTTCGCCAGATTGCGGAGAAGCATATTGGCGAGGCTCGCATTGCCATTGCGGAGCGCAAGGATGCAATAGCAGACATTGCCAGCCGCATCAGCATCCGTGAGGAAGACCTTCAGGCCAAGAAGGATGAGCTTGACAATATCGTAGAGTCCACCGCGGCTCAGGAGGAGCATCTCAGGGCAAAGCGTGAAGAGTATGCCTCCAAGATCGACGAGCGCACCCTCAGCGCTTATGACCGAATCCGCAGCAGCGTGCGCAACCACCTTGCCGTAGTTACCGTTTACAATGAGAATGCCTGCGGAGGATGCTTCAATACCATCACTCCTCAGCGTCTCGTGGACATCGCATCCGGCAGGAAGCTCGTCATCTGCGAGCACTGCGGCCGTATTCTCGTGAATCCGCTCGCTGAATCTCAGGAGTAATGGCTGAGCGTCGGAAACAAAGCGATTACAAGGACTATGTGGAGGGTGGCAACATTCCTCCACAGGCTTTGGATGTGGAAGATGCGGTTCTGGGAGCTATGCTTCTGGAGCCACTTTGCGTGGATGAGGCCATAGACCAGCTCAGCCCTGCCTGCTTCTATTCGGAGCAGAACAGGGAGGTTTTCTCGGCTATGATCGAGCTCTCCAACGAGCACAGCCCCATCGATTTGATTACCGTTTCCGAAAAGCTCAGGCAGAGGGGAAAACTCGAGGAGGTGGGCGGTCCTGCAAAGCTCGCCATGCTCTCCGGGAAAATCGGTTCTGCCGCCAACATTGAGTCCTACACCAGGATACTCCGCCAGAAGACCATTCAGAGAGATCTGATATCAGCCGCCCACGAAATCCTCAGGAAAGCTTACAGCGAGGAGGTGAAGGTGGACGACCTGATCGATGACGCCCAGTCCAGGGTCTATACCGCTACCCAGAGCAGCGACCGCCATTCCGTCAGGGAAATCGGCTCGGTGATTCAGGAGGCTCTCAGCCGTATCGAGGAGATGCAGAGCAAGACCGGTCTGAGCGGCGTACCTTCGGGTTTTGCCACTCTGGACGGCATTACCAACGGCTGGCAGCCTTCGGATTTGATTATCCTCGCCGCCCGTCCGTCTGTAGGTAAGACCGCATTCTCGCTCAACATCGCGCGCAACGCGGCCGTGGACCATCATATCCCTACTGCCTTCTTCTCCCTCGAAATGTCCTCCATCCAGCTCGCCAACCGTCTGATGACCAGCGAGTCGGGCCTGAGTGCCGACAAAATCAAGGGAGGAGTGAAGCTGCAGGACGATGAGTGGACCCTGCTCGAGGAGTCGTTGAGGAGGCTTTCCCAGGCTCCTCTCTATGTGGATGAGACTCCGGGACTACCGATTATGGAATTCCGCTCCAAGCTCAAGTCTCTGGTAAAACAGAAGAAAGTAGGCCTTGCCATCGTGGACTATCTGCAGCTGATGCAGGGCCCTACCGAGACCAAGGGTATGCGAGAGCAGGAGGTCGCAGCCATTTCGCGTATGCTCAAGGCTACGGCCAAGGAGCTGAATATCCCCATCATCGCCCTTTCCCAGCTCTCCCGAAAGTCGGTTGACCGCCAGGGAGGCAACGGCAAGCCGGTGCTTTCGGACCTTCGTGAGTCCGGTTCCATCGAGCAGGATGCGGATATGGTCATCTTCATCCACCGCCCTGATTTCATCGGCCTGTCCGATGGCCCTCAGGACAAGGAGAAGACACAAATCATAATTGCCAAGCACCGAAACGGCGAGACCACGGACATAGATATGCTCTTCAAGTCGGAGAGGGTGCAGTTTGTCGAGACTCAGGACGCGCTGTATTCCCAGAATCAGGCGGCTACCGAGTATGAGTCAGGAATGAACTCGATGAATTACAATATAGAACCGGGACAGGAATGGGAGAAATAAGCCACAGCGGCAGGATAGTCGCAATAGACTCTCAGGCAATTACCGTCGAATTCGTGACGGAAGACGCCTGCGCCAGCTGCAAGGCATCCGCCCTTTGCGGAATGTCCGAAGGCAAGGTCAAGGTTCTCCAGGTCCCTGCACAGCTCGGTTTCGAAGTGGGGGAGGAAGTGAACATACTTCTCAAGCGCAGTATGGGCCTGAAGGCCGTCTGGCTCGCCTATGTCCTGCCACTTGTCATTATGGTTGCGGTTCTGCTCGGCCTCACCGCCCTCGGCCTTTCCGAACTGGTGGCTGGCCTGTGCGGCATTGCCGCTGTCGGACTGTGGTATCTGGTACTCTGGCTGATGCGTGACAAACTGAAGAATGAATATACTTTTTATATAAAGAAAAAATGACTGGTACAATTATCTGGACAATCGTGATTCTGTCCGGTCTCGGACTGGTGCTCGCCCTGATTCTTTTCTGGGTGGCCAGAAAGTTCAAGGTCGAAGAGGATCCCCGCATTGACGAGGTCGAGAAGGTGATGCCGGGCGCCAACTGCGGCGGCTGCGGCTTCGCCGGATGCCGGGCTTTTGCCGACGCGGCTGTAAAGGCTCCGAATCTGGACAACCACTACTGTCCTGTCGGAGGAAACGAGGTGATGAAGAAGGTAGCCGCCATCCTTGGCTATGAGGTCAAGGAGAAGGCTCCTATGGTGGCTGTGGTAAGGTGCAACGGCACCTGCGCCAACCGCCCTGTCACCAATATCTATGACGGAGCGCCTTCCTGCAAGGTGAAGGCTGCCCTGTACAGTGGCGATACCGGCTGCGCTTATGGTTGTCTGGGGTGCGGAGACTGCGTTTCCGCCTGCCAGTTCGGTGCACTCTCCATGGATTTGACCACCGGCCTGCCAGTAGTGGATGAGCAGAAGTGCACAGCCTGCGGAGCCTGTGTGAAAGCCTGCCCGAAGAGCATCATAGAACTTCGTGCCAAGGGGCCGCGCGGCATGCGCGTTTTCGTCAGCTGCGTGAACAAGGACAAGGGCCCTGTGGCGAAGAAGGCTTGCAGTGCCGCCTGCATAGGCTGCGGTATCTGCCTTAAGACCTGCACGAAGGGCGCCATTACCCTTGAAGGCAACCTGGCGTACATCAACTACGACCTGTGCAAGCTCTGCCGCGAGTGCGAGGCCCTTTGTCCTACCGGTGCAATCCATGGGGTCAATTTCCCTAAGGCTTTGGACAAGGACGCTGTCAAGGCCCGCATAGCTGAGCGCAACCGCAAGGCAAAAGAGGCTGCAGAGGCCGCAAAAGCAGAAAAGAAGGAGGCTGAACAATGAAGAACGTAACTTTCAGAATCGGAGGAGTACATCCTCATGACTCCAAGATTTCGCGCAACTGCGCGATTGAGACTCTGCCTCTTCCGCAGACAGTCTATGTATCCATGGCCCAGCACCTTGGCGCTCCGGCTACTCCTGTTGTGGCTCCCGGTGACAAGGTTAAGGTCGGTCAGGTGATTGCCGAGCCTGCCGGATTCATCTCAGCCTTTGTGCATTCTCCGGTTTCCGGAACCGTAAAGGCCGTGGCTCCGCGCGCTGATATAGTCGGCAAGATGGTACCCCATGTGGAGATTACCGTAGAGGGCGATGAGTGGGCGGAGGGCATAGACCTCAGCGACACCCTCGTTACCGAAATCCCTTCCGACAGGGCTGCGGTTCTGGAGAAAATCAAGAAGTGCGGCGTCGTGGGCCTGGGAGGCGCAACGTTCCCTACCCATGTGAAGCTGAACCCGGCTCCGGGAAGCAAGGCTGAGTGCCTGATTATCAATGGTGCCGAGTGCGAACCTTATCTTACCAGCGACTTCCGCATTATGCTTGAGCGCACCAAAGAGATCATTGTAGGTGCGGCCATAATGCAGAGCGTGCTCGGAGGCTGTCCTTGCGTGCTCGCAATCGAAGAGAACAAGCCGGAAGCCATAGAGGCAATGCAGAAAACCCTCGGCGAGCTCCCATATTCCAACATCAGGGTCCAGCAGCTCAAGAAGCGCTACCCTCAGGGCGGTGAGAAGCAGCTCATAGACGCGGTGATGCGCCGTCAGGTGAAGTCCGGCGGTCTGCCGATCAGCGTAGGCGCGGTGGTTCAGAACATGGCCACAGCCCTGGCTGTCTATGAGGCTGTTCAGAAGAACAAGCCACTGATTACCAATACCCTCACAGTGACAGGCGACTGCCTTCCTGTGGAGCGCCAGCACAACTATCTCTTCCGCATAGGCATTCCGCTCAGCGCGATTGCCAACTATGCCGGCGGAGTGCCAGAGGATGCCGCCAAGATCATCAGCGGAGGCCCTATGATGGGCAAGGCCATATCCAACCTCGATGCGGCTACGGTCAAAGGCTCATCATCGATACTCTATCTGAGCGAGAAGGCAACCAAGCGCGGTACCGCCTCCGCCTGCATACGCTGTGGACGCTGCGCGGATGCCTGCCCTATGGGCCTTGAGCCATTCCTGCTCAACCGCCTTTCGAAGGCCGGGGATATGGAAGGCCTCGAAAAGAATGCCGTGCAGGACTGCATCGAATGCGGATGCTGCCTGTACAGCTGTCCTGCCAACATTCCGCTTCTCGACATCATCCGCCAGTCCAAGGGACAGGTTATGGGCATAATCCGTGCCCGTGCCGCCGCCGCAAAGGCTGCCGCAGATGCAGCGAAAGCCGCTAAACAGTAACAGACAATGAAAAAGTATATTGTTTCACCGAACCCTCACATCCACGCGGCGGTAAGCACCCGCTCGCTGATGCTGGACGTGATTATCGCGCTGATTCCGGCCTTGCTGGTTTCAGTTCTCTTCTACGGACTGAGCGAACTCCTGGTTCTCGCTGTCAGCGTCGCTTCCTGTGTGCTCCTCGAGTGGGCCATTACCAAATGGATGCTCAAGCGCCCTTCCACCATCG
>CAKMNE010000105.1 GCA_927798505.1 uncultured Bacteroidales bacterium | reverse complement strand
GGCGCATTCTCCGAGCTCTATGACGGAGACCCTCCGTTCGAGCCGCACGGAGCAATCTCATCAGCCCTCAGCACGGCCGCACTTCTTATATGTGAATCACTTTTGAACAAATACAAGGAATCATAGCGATGAGAGTACTTATGTTCGGTTGGGAGTTTCCTCCCCATATTGCAGGCGGACTTGGAACTGCTTGCAAAGGTATAGTCGAAGGTCTTGCGCACAATGGCGTCGAGACTCTCTTCGTGATGCCTTCCGCAAGTGGTGACGAGGATCAGTCCTGCACCAGAATCATTAATGCCAGCGATGTGGCTGTGCAGAATGTGAGTGAAACTGTGGATGAGTTCCTCAACAAGGTGAAGTTCATCCATGTTGATTCCAACATTGTCCCTTACGTTGACCCGGATGAGTATTTCGAGGCCATCGAGAAAATGAAAAGGGAGCATTCCACCGAGACCACTGTAGGTTTCGGACAGAAGTTCAAGTTCTCCGGCAAGTACGGCGCCAATCTTATGGAAGAGGTTAGCCGTTACGCGCAGGTGGGCGGAACCATTGCTCTTCAGCACAAAGACGAATTCGACATTATCCACGCCCACGACTGGCTTACCTACCTTGCCGGCATCGCCGCAAAGGAACTCACAGGAAAGCCTCTGGTAGTGCATGTCCATGCAACTTCCTATGACCGAGGCAGCGAGGATATGATTGATACCCGCGTGCTCGCCATCGAGAAACGCGGAATGCAGGCTGCAGACAAGGTCGTGGCCGTTTCCGAGCTTACCAGAAACATAGTCATCAACAAATACGGCATCTCTCCGGACAAGGTCGTCGCAGTGCACAACGCAGTAGACTTCAGCGGCCGTGAGAACATCAAGGTGGAGAGGGGAGTGAAGGACAAGGTAGTAACCTTCCTGGGACGAATCACCTTCCAGAAGGGACCTGAATACTTCATCGATGCCGCCGCCAAGGTGCTCAAGCGTACCAGGAACGTGCGCTTTGTGATGGCCGGAAGCGGAGATATGATGAACCGCGCTATCCGTCAGGTGGCTAAGCTCGGCATTGCCGACCGTTTCCACTTCACCGGCTTCCTGCGCGGCGCCGATGTGCAGAAGATGTTTGCCCTCAGCGACGTTTACATCATGCCTTCAGTGAGCGAGCCTTTCGGCATTTCGCCACTCGAGGCAATGCGTTCCAATGTGCCGTCCATCATTTCCTACCAGAGCGGTGCGGCAGAAATCCTGAAATATGCCTTCAAGGTTGACTTCTGGGATGTGGACGCAATGGCGGACGACATCTACGCACTTCTGCAGTATCCCGCACTTTCCAGCTTCGCGGCAAAGCAGGGCCTCGACGAGGTAAACGCCCTCAAGTGGGATCACGCGACAGCAAAACTCAAGACCATTTACGAATCATTAATCAAGTAGATATATTATGGCAAAATCAATCTGCATGTACTTCCAGGTACATCAACCTACAAGGCTCAGATTGTACAGGTTCTTCGATATCGGCAAGGACTCGCACTATTACGATGACTTCGCAAACCGTACCATCCTCAAGATGATAGCACAGAAATGCTATCTTCCGATGAATGAGCTTCTCCTCAAGGCGATCAAGGAGTCAAAAGGTGCGCTGAAGCTTGCTTTCTCAATTTCCGGTTCGGCTCTCGAGCAGTTCGACCGCTACGCTCCGGAAGTGCTTGACAGTTTCAAGGCGCTCGCAAAGACCGGTTGCGTAGAGTTCCTTTGCGAGACTTACTACCACTCTCTGGCTTCAGTGGGTTCCACAGCCGAGTTCCGTCACCAGGTGCTCAAGCACAAGAGTGCAATCGAGGATTATTTCGGCCAGACCCCTGTGACTTTCCGCAACACCGAGCTTATCTACTCGGACCAGATCGGAAGGGAAGTTTACCAGATGGGTTTCAATACCATGCTTACTGAAGGTGCCCGCCACATTATGGGTTGGCGCTCGCCTAACTATCTCTATACCAATGATTTCGAAAGCTCACAGAAGCTTCTTCTGCGCAACTACAAGCTCAGCGATGACATTGCGTTCCGTTTCGGTGACCGCAACTGGGCAGAGTGGCCTCTCACAGCAGAAAAGTTCAAGAGCTGGGTAGATTCCGCCGAGGGAGATGTGGTCAACCTCTTCATGGACTACGAGACCTTCGGAGAGCACACTCCTGCGCAGAGCGGAATTTTCGATTTCATGAAGGCTCTTCCGGAAGTTTGCCTTGAAGGAGGAATCAATTTCCTGACCCCTGCACAGGCAGCCGCAGCCTTCAATCCTGTAGGCGAGCTTTCAGTGCCTAACGCAATTTCCTGGGCAGACGAGGAGAGGGATCTCACAGCATGGCTCGGAAACGAGCTCCAGAGCGAGGCCTTCAACAAACTCTATGGCCTGCAGGAGAAACTCAGCCTGCTTGACGATCCTATTCTCTGGGCAGACTATGGCCATCTTCAGGAGAGCGACCACCTGTACTATATGTGCACCAAGTTCTTCTCCGACGGCGACATGCACAAATATTTCAATCCGTATTCAACTCCGTATGAGGCATTCATCAACTATATGAATGTGCTCAGCGATTTCATTATTCGCATAAACGAAGCAATAGCTGAAAAACAGTAAGAATCCTTATGAACGTAAACACTCTTGACACACCATCCTGGAAAAGCGTGATGGTGACCAGGCACTTGCCTGAGGCTCTCAGCGGCCTTGAGCTGCTCTGCAAAAACCTTTGGTGGTGCTGGAATGA
Organism: uncultured Bacteroidales bacterium; assembly: GCA_927798505.1. GTDB lineage: Bacteria > Bacteroidota > Bacteroidia > Bacteroidales > UBA932 > Cryptobacteroides. The sequence goes on along the minus strand of CAKMNE010000105.1, from coordinate 2,571 downwards.
CGATGCCAAGGCTCTTTTCAAGAGCATAGACTCCAATCTTTGGCACAAGTCTGGCCACAATCCGATGGAAATCCTGGATAAGGTTTCTCTCAAACGCTACAACGAACTTGCAAAAGACGAGGAATTCCTCTCAAGGCTTGACGCCGTGATGAGGGAGTTCAACGCATATATGGCAGAGAAGCAGAACCGCACAGAGCCATCTGTAGCATACTTCTGCATGGAGTACGGCCTTGACACTTCCCTGAAGATTTATTCAGGCGGTCTGGGAATACTCGCCGGCGACTACCTAAAGGAGACATCCGACATGAATGTCAACCTCGTGGCTGTCGGCCTTCTCTACCGTTACGGCTACTTCACACAGCGCCTCACCCCTCAGGGCAACCAGGTTGCCGAGTACCAGCCTCAGGATTTCCTCAAGATTCCTGCAGAGCCTGTTCTCGGAGAGGACGGTCAGTGGAAGACCGTGAAGATGACTCTTCCGGGAAGGGATATGTACGCCCGCATCTGGAGGGTTGCCGTAGGTCGTACCGACCTCTATCTTCTCGATACCGACTACGAGGCTAACCGCGATGAGGACCGCAGCGTTACCCATCAGCTTTATGGAGGCGACCTGGAAAACCGTCTCAAGCAGGAGATCCTGCTCGGTATCGGAGGCGTAAGGGCACTCCGTGAACTCGGACTCAATCCTACCATCTACCACTACAACGAGGGTCACGCCGCATTCGCCGGACTGGAGAGGCTGCGTGAGTACATGCAGGATCAGCATATGGACCTCGGTCTTGCAACCGAGCTCGTGCGCGCATCCTCACTCTTCACCACCCATACACCTGTACCTGCCGGACATGATTCTTTCGACGAGTCTATCATGGGCCGCTATTTCGGCAGTTATCCTCAGCGTTACGGACTTGACTGGAGGGGCTTCATGGGCTTCGGCAAGAACAATCCGGACAACCGCGAAGAGAGATTCTCCATGTCCGTGCTCGCAGCCAACATGAGCCAGAATGTCAATGGCGTTTCAATGCTTCACGGCAAGGTAAGCCAGGACATCTTCGCTCCTATGTATCCGGGTTACCTGCCGGAGGAACTCTATGTGAGCTATGTCACCAACGGTGTGCACTATCCTACCTGGGCAGCCAAGGAGTGGAAAGCCATCCACGCCCGCGTGTTCGGAGATCAGTTCAAGACCCATCACTATGACAGGAACTGCTTCGACGGCATTTATCAGGTTAGTGACGAGGAGGTATGGAACACCCGCAAAGTGCTCAAGAAGGACCTTATCGACACTGTGAAGGCCCGTCTCTCAGACCCGGACCTCAGCTCGCATTACTCACCTAGCCAGGTGGTCGAAATCAAGGAGACCCTTCGCGACGATGTGTTGACCATTGGTTTTGCCCGTCGTTTCGCAACCTACAAGCGTGCAACCCTGCTGTTCCGCGACCTTGACAGACTCGATGCCATTGTCAATGACCCTAAGCATCCTGTACAGTTCCTCTTTGCAGGAAAGGCCCATCCGGCTGATACCGCTGGCCAGGATCTCATCAAGCAGATTATCGAAATCAGCAAGCAGCCTCGTTTCATCGGCAAGATAGTATTCGTGCCGGGCTACGATATCACTGTTGCAAAGCGCCTCGTGCAGGGTGTCGATGTGTGGATGAACAATCCTACCCGTCCTCAGGAGGCTTCCGGTACATCCGGAGAGAAGGCCGCGATGAACGGTGTAATGCACTTCTCCGTACTTGACGGATGGTGGGTTGAGGGATACCGCGAGGATTCAGGATGGATGCTTCCTCTCGAGTCCACCTATCAGGACAACGAGTACCAGAACGAGCTCGATGCAGCCACTCTCTACGCTACCATCGAGTCCGAGATTGCTCCGACCTACTATGACGTGGATTCCAAGACCGGACGCTCAGAAAAGTGGATTTCCTACATAAAGAACACCATTGCCAAGGTGGCTTCCAATTTCACCACCAACCGCATGCTCACAGATTACTGCAACCAGTATTATCTCCCTCAGGCAGAGCGCTTCTGCCACATTTCTGCAGATGATTGCAAGGTTGCCAAGGAACTTGCGGCCTGGAAGGCACATATGTCCAGCGAGTGGAACAATATGAGGGTACTCTCATACACCCAGCCTGCTACCTCTTATGTGCTTTCACAGAAGAACAAGCTCACCAGTGAAGTTGTAATTGACCTCGGACGTATCAAGCCTGAGAATGTAGGAGTGGAGATGATTTTCACCTATTCCGACAAGACGGGAAAGCTCCATATTGCCGAAGTATGCCAGTTTGACCTTGTCAGCTATGCGGACGGTGTGGCTACTTTCCGTGCCAGTGTACTCCCTGAAAGGACAGGTATGTACCAGGTTGGAACCAGAGTTTATCCTAAGAACCCTGAACTTCCTCACCGTCAGGATTTCCCTGTCGTGAAATGGCTGTAGCGGCTACCGGCTTTTTTGACGGTGTCCATCTGGGACACCGGGATGTTATAGAGACTTTGCTCCGAAGCGCCAGAGCGCGCGGGGAGCAGAGTCTTATTCTGACATTCTGGCCTCATCCGAGAACGGTGCTC
>CAKMNE010000104.1 GCA_927798505.1 uncultured Bacteroidales bacterium | reverse complement strand
GCGTTCAGACGCGCCTTTTCTGTTTCTGCCATAACTGGTAAAACAAAATTTGATTTTAAAAAGTTAAACTTAAACACCGGCTCAATCGCCTGCGTACATACGCGCACAGCGAAAAAGCGGGCAAATGTACTGAAAATTTCCTATCTTTGCAAAACTTATGAGCAGAAAAGAACTGATTTCAAGATACATATTCTCCACCTTCGGCATGTTGCTCGTTGCGGTGGGAATAGCGCTATCCATTGTCGCCAACCTCGGCACCAGTCCCCTCAATGTCGCAAGCTATGCCATGAGCGAAGGAGTGGCCATGATAAGCATAGGAATGGCCAATTTCATTGTCTATGCCGTATTCGTACTGCTGCAATTCATAGTCCTGGGCAAGGAATTCAAGGCTGCCGACCTGCTTCAGCTGGTGGCCAATGCCATTCTAAGCCTGATGATCGACGGCTCCCTGTGGCTGCTGGGCGTCTGTGGAATCACCCCTTCCAACGACACGATGCAGTACATATTCATAGTACTCGCCTGCATCATCACCGCTTTCGGCATATCGATGGAGGTAGTTTCCAATGCCTGGATGCTCCCTGCCGAAATGACGGTATCCGCCTTCACCCGCAGGTTCGGAGGCAAGTTCGACACCAACAAGGTAATCATGGACTGCCTGATGCTCGCGCTCGGCGCGCTGCTTTGCCTGTGGTTCTTCGACGGAAGGCCTCTGGGACCCGAAGGCAAACCTATCATCGGCTGGGGCACAGTCATTATGGCCCTGAGCATAGGCCTGAGAATGAAATTGACCACGCCGGTAATAGAGCGCTGGTGGGAACGCATCCAATCCAAAGTTCAGGCATAGTATGTCGCAAATCAACGGAAATTACCCTTCCAGGGTGCTTCAGGACGCGGTCGAAGCCATCGGTTCCCTGCCGGGAGTGGGTTCACGCAGCGCACTGAGGCTGGCGCTGCACCTGCTGAGGCAGCCCTCCGAATCCATACACCAGTTCGCCTGCGCCGTGGACAGGCTCGCCACCGACGTGCACTACTGCCGGCACTGCATGATGGTCTCCGACGGGGATGTGTGCAGCATCTGCGCCGACGCAAAGCGGGACCACAGGACCATATGCGTAGTGGAGAGCGTGCGGGACGTGATGAGCATTGAAGCCACGGGGCAGTACAAGGGAGTGTACCATGTGCTGGGAGGCATCATCTCCCCAATCAACGGGATTGCTCCAAGCGACCTGCACATCAAGGAGTTGCTCGCCCGTCTGGAAGAAGGGATGGAGGTGATTCTAGCGCTCAGCGGGGACGTCGAGGGAGAGACCACTTCCTTCTACCTGTACAGGCAGATTGCCTCGCTCGGCGTGAAAGTCACTACCCTTGCACGCGGCCTTGGATTCGGGGATGACCTGGAATATGCCGACGCCCTGACCCTCGGACGTTCCATCGTCGCCCGTCAGCCATTCAAGCCTTAGCGGGAATCTCACCGGCGGTATAGGTTTTTTTTCGCGTTTTCTGTATATTTGCGGCGCCGCTGCTTCTCCGTGACGCACGGCTACCCCGTAAGTATTAACCCCTTCCGACAGATAGCCGGGAACAAAGCAGGAAGGCAATGATTAAGATTTTCTACAGGCAGGGGGAGGAAATACTCCTCTCACAGTCCAAAACGGAGTTTGCTGCTATCAGCAAAGAAAATACTCTCTGGATAGATCTCCTGGACCCCACAGGAGAGGAAAAGAGAGCGGCCGAGGCGTTCCTCGGAGCCACCATTCAGAGCAGGGCACAAGCGGAGGAAATCGAGAGTTCATCCCGTTTCCACGAGGCCGACGGCATTATTTACGCCAACACCAACTTCATCTCCCCTACCGGAGGTGAAATGTCGATGGATCCGGTTTCCTTTATGCTCACAAGGCACACCCTCACCACCCTTCGCGACATTCCGATCCGCTCCTTCGACCTGCTGACCAACAAGATTCAGGCAAGGCCCGACCTGTACCACGACGGATTCAATGTGTTCGTGGACATTATGGACAAGAGAGTGGACCTGGATGCGGACATAGTCGAATTGATTTCCCAGGACACCTCCCTGTTCAGCAAGAGAATCAACCAGAACGAGGGAATCAATGAAGAGTTCCTTCTGGATATCAATCAGTTGCAGGAAAACGCCATGGTTATCCGCGAGAATGTCGTGGACAAGCAGAGGATACTCGGAAACATACTCAAGAGCGACCTCTTTCCGGATGCCCTGGACAAGAAGTTCTCGATTATCCTCCAGGATATCTCTTCCCTGATCAACCATATCAACTTCACGTTTGAGAGGCTGGAATATCTTCAGGACACCGTGGTCGGTATCATCAACCTCGACCAGAACAAAATCATGAAGATATTCACCCTTATTTCCATGCTCTTCATGCCTGCGACCCTGCTCTGCAGCTTCTACGGCATGAATGTCACCCTGCCTTTTGCTGAAATCAAACTGGCCTGGGTGGGAATCTTCGCCCTGATGCTTCTGGCGGTGGGCTTCGTGCTCATACTTCTGAAAAAGAAAAAGATGCTCTGATGGGTAAGTTTCTGGACCTCTGGGACAAAAAGAAAGACGGTTCCCGCAAGGAACTCAGGTCTTTCGAGCGCACGATGACAATCGCGCTTGCCATTGCCGTAATCTTCATTTTCGCGAAGAAGGACAATGTGGTCAGATGGGTGGAGGCAGGATTCACCATAAGGAGGCAGAACCGGGAAATCGAGATGAACGCCAAGCAGATAGAGCAGATGCAGCGGACCCTGGAGAACCTGACCACAAACAGGGACTCCCTGGAGAAGTTCGCCCGGGAAAGATACCATTTCGCAAAGAAGGGGGATGACATCTACCTTATACCGTAAATGAACGCATTCAAGAGATTCATATTCCCTATAGCCCTGGTAGGCAGCATAGGCATAGGCGTGGCATCGGAAATGATGTCAGGCCCGTCCGCCATCGAGCCGCTTGCCGTTCAATGTGAGGCGGCCCTGCCCGACACCGTCATTTATCCGCCGGACAACTACCGCGCCCGCAGAAAGGGCAATTTCGACAAGGTCGAGCTTGCGGACAGCCTGCTGGGAGGCAGCGACTCCCTGGCTTTTGCCGTCGCGGACACCACCCCGGCCATACTTGCAAGAGACACTATCAAAGTACCTGACTCACTGAGGTTTACCGACCCGTTCAGATACAGGTACTACATAGCCATCGTGGATTCCCTCACCCACCGCCAGACTTCCGATTCGCTGCAGCACACCGGGGACTCGCTGCGCAGCGTATTCGCAGATATGGCAGACTCCCTGTATTGGCGCAAGGCTGACACCACTTTCACTGAAAAGAGGATGCTGGATTCACTGTATTTCCGGGACTCCACCCTCAAGGCCAAGGCCGCTTTCGAGAAATGGTACAACTCCCTGGACCCCGATGCCCGCAAAAAATACGACTTCGAGCAGAAGGAAAAGCGGAAGATGGCCGTTCGCGACAGCCTGGATGCAATCAAGGAAGAGGAAAAAGCCCGCAAGGACAGCATACGCAAGGCAACGCCCCGCATTCTGGAGGCATACGCCATGCCTGAGTCTTTGTATTACAAGAGAATAGTGCAATGGACAGTGGACAGGGACTTCCAGGACCTGCAGAAGCCGTCGGTCCCGGACACCACTTTCAACGACAGGTTCTATGACCATCCTTTCCAGAAAGAAGATGTGAACGCAACCTGGCTCGGAGTATCCGGCTCCCCTGTGCAGACCTACAATTATTTCCTGCGCAAGTCCTGCGGAGTGGAGTTTTACGACCCTTTGCAGAGCTGGAGTTTCTCGCCGTCAAGCCTTGTCAACTACAACACCAAGACGCCTTACACCGAGCTGGCATATTTCGGAACCCTGCTGGCTTCAGATGACAAGGAGTCAGACAACATCCACATACTCAGCACCCAGAACATCACCCCGGCGCTCAACATCCAGCTCATCTACGACAGATGGGGAGGAGGAGGAATGCTCATCAACGAAGAGGTGAAGAACAAAACCGTTTCCACCTCACTCAACTATCTGGGCAAGAGATACACTGCCCACGCAGGCTTCATCTCCAACAGCGTCACCGCGGGGGAAAACGGAGGAATACTGGATATTTCCGAAATCAGGGACACCACCCTGGAATCAAGGGAGGTGAAGGTCGCTATGGACAAGGCCCTGTCCACCACCAAAAAGCTCACCTTCTACGGAGACCAGCAATACCGCTTCCCTATTGAATTCCTGCCTTGGGGAGACTCCCTCACAACCGGGTTCGTGGGGCACAGCTTCGAATACTCCCGCTACGGAAGGACCTTCGCAAACGGGGCAGAGTCCGATTCTCTCGGACAGACCAAACTTGACAACAAGCTGTATTTCAGGCTCCAGCCTTGGAAAGAAAAGGCCTTCATATCCAAAATCGACCTCGGAATAGGTGATTATGTGAACAGCTATCACAATGTCACCGCGACCGACACCTCCACGTTTAGAGAAAACTCCCTGTATGCCTATGCGGGCATCAAAGGTTTCATTGGGGACAATTTCCGGTGGAACGCCAAGGGGCACCTTGTATTCGCAGGGGCGGACGCAGGCAACGCGGACCTCAGCGCCAGGGCGGAACTGGAGTTCTACCCTTTCCGCAAAGCCCGCAAATCTCCCGTATCCCTGTACGGCCAGGTAAGTGCAGAGTCCCGCAGGCCAAGTTTCTACCAGAGGCATATGTACTCCACCATAAATGAGCTGTACCGCTGGGACAACGATTTCAGCAACATCGGCAGCGCGAAGCTTGAAGGAGGCCTGGACATACCGCACTGGAGAACCAGCCTTAAGGCAGGCTATGCCCTGGTCGGGGGAATGACATGGTACGACACCCTGGGAGTGGTGAAACAGTACACCGACAAGCCGGTCAGCGTGTTCAGCGCAGACCTCAGGCAGGAGTTCGTCATAGGAGGCCTCCTGCATTTGGACAACCATCTGCTCGCGCAGTATTCGTCCAATCAGCAGATCCTGCCTCTTCCTGCACTTGCCCTCAACCTGAAATGGTTCCTGCAGTTCCCTGTACAACCGGGAGTCATGGACATGCAGGCAGGTGTGAATGCCTGGTGGAACACCAAATGGTACAGTCCTCAATGGAACTACATCACCGGCACCTTTGCCAGCCAGAACGAGTGGCAGTACAACAACGGACCGTATTTCGATGTCTTCATCAACCTGCAATGGAAGAAATGCTGCATTTTCATAAAGATGCAGAACCTGGGAAAAGGCTGGCCAATGGACCACGCAGACTACTTCAGCGCCCACAGGCACATCATCACCCAGAACGGCACCAGCGGCATCA
>CAKMNE010000103.1 GCA_927798505.1 uncultured Bacteroidales bacterium | reverse complement strand
GGGTTGTGGCAGCCTTTGCAGTGGTGGGCGCAGCCGGCGCAGTATATAGACGTGCGCAGACCAGGGCCGTCGGCCATGGTCTGCTCCACGATTTTGAGTACGGAAATTTTATTCGTGCACGACACGGTCCTTGAGTTCAGCGAGTTTGCCGCTGTTCCATCTGTTGGTCGTTCCTACAAGGTAACCGGTAATGCGCTGCAGCACATCGATGTTGTGGCTTCCGCAGTGAGGGCATTCGGTAAGGTCCTCGGATGCGTCTTCGTAGCCGCAGTCCAGGCAGCGGTTGCGGTTGTGGTTGACGCTGCCGTAGCCTATGTCGTACTTGTCCATCAGATCCACAATGGCCATAATTGCCTCAGGATTGTGGGTTGCGTCGCCATCCACCTCAACATAGAAGATATGACCTGCACCTTCGTACTTGTTGTAAGGGCCTTCGATCTTGGCCTTGTGCTCAGGGGTGCAGTGGTAGTAAACCGGAACATGGGATGAATTGGTGTAGTAATCCTTGTCGGTTACGCCGGGGATGATGCCGTATTTCTTCTTGTCCATTTTGGTGAAGCGTCCTGCAAGACCTTCGGCTGGAGTTGCGAAGAGGCTGAAATTGTGCTGGTAGGTTTCGCAGTAGCCGTTGATGCGCTCACGCATATGCTTGACGATGCGAAGTCCCAGCTCCTGAGCTTCCTCGCTCTCTCCGTGATGCTTGCCGATAAGGGCTATCAGGCACTCTGCAAGGCCGATGAAACCGATTGCAAGCGTTCCCTGATTGATGACGCTCTCGATGGTATCGTTAGGGCCGAGAGCCTCTGAGCCGTTCCACAGGCCTGCCATAAGCAGAGGGAACTGCTTCTTGAGGGCTGTCTTCTGGAATTCGAAGCGCTCGTTGAGCTGCTTTGCGGAAATGTCGAGAACGCTGTCAAGCTTGTCCATGAAGGCAGCTATCCTGTCGTTCTTGTCCTTGATTCCCATAGTCTCGATGGCGATGCGCACGATGTTGATGGTGGTGAAGCTGAGGTTTCCGCGGCCTACGGAAGTCTTTGGTCCGAAGCGGTTTTCGTAAACGCGGGTGCGGCAACCCATAGTCGCAACCTCGTGCATATAGCGCTTAGGGTCGTCAGCCTTCCACGCAGGGTCCTGGTTGTAGGAAGCGTCGAGGTTCACGAAGTTAGGGAAGAAGCGGCGTGCCGTCACCTTGCAGGCGAACTTGTAGAGGTCGTAGTTCGGGTCTTCAGGCAGGTAGCTGACACCCTTCTTCTTTTTCCATATCTGAATAGGGAAAATTGCTGTTGAACCGTTGCCCACACCCTCGTAGGTGGTGTTGAGGATCTCGCGGATGACGCAGCGTCCCTCGGCGGAGGTGTCGGTTCCGTAGTTGATGGAACTGAACACGACCTGGTTTCCTCCGCGGGAGTGGATGGTGTTCATGTTGTGGACGAATGCCTCCATTGCCTGATGCACGCGGCCTACGGTCTGGTTGATGCACTGCTGCACTACCCTTTCCTCATCCACGAGACCGGTGAGGTCGCGACGGATGTAGTCTGCAATCTTTATGTCGTTGAGGTGGCTGTAGTCCTTATTGTCGTAAGCACTGTATTTCTTGAGCTCCTCCTGGAAGGTGAGGCGCACGTAAGGGGCGAGGTAGAAGTCGAAAGCCGGGATGGCCTGACCTCCGTGCATTTCGTTCTGGACCGTCTCCATTGAGATGCAGGCGAGCACAGCTGCGGTCTCGATGCGCTTTGCCGGACGGGACTCTCCGTGACCTGCGCGAAGGCCCAGTTCCAGAATCCTGTCGAGCGGATGCTGCAGGCAGGTGAGGCTCTTGGTAGGATAGTAGTCCTTGTCGTGGATATGGATGTAGCCGTTCGCCACAGCCTCACGCACGTCCTCGGAGAGAAGGCATTCATCCACGTAGGTCTTGGTAGCCTCGGACGCGAACTTCATCATCATGCCGGCAGGGGTGTCGGCATTCATATTGGCATTCTCGCGGGTGATGTCGTTGGCCTGCGCGTCTATGATGCTCTGGAAGATTTCCCTGCTCTTTGCCTTGCGGGCAAGGTTGCGCTGGTTGCGGTAGGCGATGTACTTTTTCGCCACCTCCTTGCGCGGGCTCTTCATCAGTTCCATCTCCACGCAGTCCTGGATTTCCTCGACGCTCATCTCCTCGCGACTGTTGTGGGAAATCTTGTCAGCTATCTGGGCTGCGAGCACTATATCTTCACCTTTCTCGGTGACTGCCATTGCTTTCAGTATGGCTGCAACAATCTTCTGGTTGTTGAATTCGACTGTGCGGCCGTCTCGTTTGATTACGCTTTTTATCATTGTGCTAAGAAAATTGGGGCCCGGCCGTCAGGCAGGGCTGTATGGTTCGAATGCAAAGTTATACGATTAACAGGATGTTTATTCATTTTTTGCCGAATAAAGTTATCAACATACAATTTAGCGGCTGCTATACTATTGTATAACAGCCGCTTAGCTAGTTAATTAATTTAGAATGATTCCAGATTGATAACTTATTTGTTACTATGGTTTCCGAAGGTGTGGATTACTCGACAACCCAAACCAGCACGTGGCGGTCGAAGGTCATGTAGCTGAGTTCGAGCTCATGTTCGTAACCGTCGTCATCAGTGAAAGTTGCGTTGAGGTCGCCCTCATCGTGGAAACGGAAACTGTCAACTTCGATTTGCTCGGCGAAGTCAACACCGTAATGCGAGGTAAGCTTGTAGATGGCTTCCTTGGCGCACCAGTAGATGGCGAGCTGCTCGTTCTTGCGGTCATCGTCGAGGTCTTCGATTTCGTCCTCGGAGAGGGCTTTCTTTTCCACTGCGGAAAAATCCCGGTCAAGGGATTCGCAATCGATTCCGACCTCATCATCTTCATCCAGGATTACCGCAACATACTTGTCGGTGTGGGTTATGGAGATGTTTATCGAATTGTTTTCGATGTAAGGCTTGCCGTTATCGTGATGGGAGAGATATACTTTCTCCTCGAACATTGCGTCGAGCAATGCCCTTACAGCAAGCTTCTGCTTGCGGAGAGATTCGTTTCTGATGTAAGAGATTTCCTCAAGTTCGTCTGAGGGGATGGACGTCATCGCGCGAAGCTCCGCCTCGCTCTCTGAAATTTGCCAGACACCTATGCGCGATCGCGCGGGGTCATCAAGATCTTTAGTTAAAAATAGTGCCATAATGCGTTTTGACGCTGCAAATATAGTGAAATAAACAATTCCTGCCAAATTCCTCCTTATTGTCAAGGGTTTTTGCTACCTTTGTGCTGTTTTTAAAGGACAACTCAAACTTATTTTTATTGATATGAAGTATTTGACTAACGAAAAGCTCACCATCGTAGGTGCTGGTGGAGCAATCGGCTCAAACATGGCTCAGACCGCACTGATGCTCGGTCTTACCCCAAACATTTGTCTTTATGATATCTACGCCCCTGGCGTAGAGGGAGTTGCAGAGGAGATGCGCCACTGCGGTTTCGAAGGTGCCAATGTTACCTGGACCGTTGACCCTAAGGAGGCGTTCACCGACGCCAAGTACATTATCTCTTCCGGTGGAGCTCCACGCAAGGAAGGCATGACCCGTGAGGACCTTCTCAAGGGCAACTGCCAGATTGCAGCCCAGTTCGGTGATTACATCAGGGAGTACTGCCCGGACGTAAAGCACGTGGTTGTCATTTTCAACCCGGCCGACGTTACAGCCCTCACCGCTCTCATTCACTCAGGACTTAAGCCAAACCAGCTTACTTCCCTCGCCGCTCTCGACTCAACCCGTCTGCAGAGCAACCTCGCAAAGGAGTTCGGTGTTCCTCAGAGCGCCGTTACCGGAGCGCACACTTACGGAGGACACGGTGAGCAGATGGCAGTTTTCGCTTCCAAGGTGAAAATTGACGGCAAGCCACTCTCAGAGATGGGTCTCTCAGAGGAGAAGATGGCTGAAATCAAGCAGAAGACAATCCAGGGAGGTTCCGCAATCATCAAGCTTCGCGGACGTTCATCTTTCCAGAGCCCTGCTTACTGCTCAGTGAAGATGATTCAGGCTGCCATGGGAGGAGATCCTTTCACCCTTCCTGCAGGTACCTATGTAAATTGCGAGAAGTGCGGTTTCAAGAATGTGTTTATGGCTATGCCTACCACAATCGACGCTACCGGAGTTCACTTTGTCCAGCCTACAGGCACCCCTGAGGAAATGGCTGCACTCCAGGCTTCCTACGAGCACCTCTGCAAGATGCGTCAGGAAATCATTGACCTCGGCATCATCCCTCCGGTAGATCAGTGGGGAACTTACAACAAGAACCTTTAATCCACAGGAATGAATTATCAAGGGCGCCCCGTCGGGACGCCCTTTTTATTTTGCTAAAGATTGAATCTGAGTCCGCCTTCGAAACTGAAGAGTATAGGTTTTTCGGTGCGGATGCTCTTAGGCTGGGAACCTGCAAACCAGTATTTCACATAAGGGTCCAGGTAAACCGACAAGTGACGCCCAAGGCTGAATTCCACTCCGAAGCCCAGGTCAACTCCGTACTGCAGGCCATTTACCTTCTCGGTATAGATAGGGCTTGTGCTCTTCTCGTAGATGTACCAGGAGTTGCATACCGCTTTCTCCGCACTGCCGCCTGCAGTAAGATAGAGTTGCAGGCCTCTTCTCTGAAGAATGTCGTAGTAGATGTGTACCGGAATGCCGACATACTGCATTTTGTGCGTGAATCGACCGGTTTCGGTCTTGTAGGATCCGTCAAACTCGCGGGAGAGCATTGTCCAGTTAAGTCCGGTGCCGAGGGAAAGGCGGTCTGTGAGTCGGTATTTCACTGAAAGTCCAAAAGAAACAGGGAAAGCGAAATCAGACGCGGTGTTTTCCTCAACGGCGTCAGGGACACGGCTTCCGGAAGCGAAGGAAGGACCGAATGAGGAGTTGGTGTAATGGGTGTCGTTCGTTCCGACCGTTGCTCCGACAACGAAAGAAGTCCTGCCCTTGCGTTTTCCGGCCTGCAAGGCGGCTGTGCGGGCGTCTTCGGCTTCCATAAGTGCAAACGGGTCTGAAAAATCGGCTGAAGTCTCCTGCCCGGCAGGCTGCTCAGACTCGATTACCGGAGCGGCAAACGGGTCTGCAGACTGAGCGGACAGAACCTGAACTTCAGTGCGGCTTCCCGACAAGTTCCGTATTGCCGGAATGTCTGCCGCACAAAGTCCTTGTTCAAAAACGCAGGATCCGGCCTCCACTCTGAGTGCGCGCGAACCTCTGTCAATTATAGTTTTTTCTCCGGCACCCGAAACTATAAGCAGCAAAGCAATTGCCACAAATGCAAAAGATGGCACCGCCCACTTCCAGAGACTTGTCCATACGCCTGCGAAAGGGGTTGTGGCGCCGATGCGTGCAGATACGGCTTTCCAGACGCGGGAAGGCAC